>RFSG01000080.1 GCA_009924095.1 Sphingobacteriia bacterium | reverse complement strand
AATAACCTTTTATTCACATTGGGTAAATGGGCAAGACCAAACTGAAGTGGATTTCCTAAACTTTGATAACCAAACGGGTCAAATTACAACTAATAATGGGTTTTCTTTTGTAATCGGGGGCTTTCCAACCCAAACTGCCTGTCTTTCTCCAGACGAAAGTAAATTATATTTATCTCAACATTGTCTTTATTCGAAAATTAAACAATTTGATTTAAACCAAGGGAGCAGTTCACAAGTTTTAAACTCAGGAGTTGACCTAAATCCTCGTCCAATAATGAAAATATCAGATTTACGGGTTACCGAAAGAGGAAAAATATATTATACTGAAACATATAATAAAAATATAGGCATGATTGAATACCCCAATATTGCAGGAGTTGGGTGTACCTTAATAGATTCAGTGATTCCACTTCAAAATTTTAATGGTCTGTTTGGTCCTGCTCAATTCCCTGTATTTATGCCATCTTCTCGTTCCCCCTATCCTCATTTATTATCAGGAGATTCCTTAGGTCCAATTTGCTCTAATGACACCCTAACCCTTCAGGCCGACACTACTGCTGGTTGGGGTTGGCAATGGCAACGCAATGGGGTAGATATCCCCGGGGCAACGGCTTCCAGTTTGCAGGTAACTCAAGCGGGTGATTATCGGGTGGTATTAATTCTTCAACCCAGTGGGTGTATCGGTAATTCCAGCACAGCACCCCTGTAACGGTCATCACCCAAGCGGCTCCTACTATTCCTATGATTACAAAATCAGGCGACACCTTAACTGCCAGCGGTGGAGGGGTGGGCACTTGGCAATGGTACCAAAATAATACCCTGATCCCTGGGGCAACCAACACTACTTATGTAAGTACCCAAGCAGGTACTTATACCGTACGGTTCACCAACACCGCTGGCTGTAGTGCAGTATCCACCGCGATCACCCTAACCAGCTTAAGTCCAGATTACCGGTTAGCCGGCTATCAGGTATATCCCAATCCAGCAAAAGAAGAATTGTATATACAATCTCCTATTGCAGGTCAATTAAACTATCGTTTGCTCGATATGCAAGGCAGAGAATTAATCACCGGTTCAGAGGGAATAAGTGCTGGAGATAAGATGAAAATATCCCTTCAAAAAATTCCCCAAGGTTCTTATTATCTTCAATTTGAACATTTGGGTATTCAGTATTCAACGCCGGTGATTAAGTTGTTGTAGGAAATACAGTAAGTGATAAAGATTTGCGGAATAGAGTTTATCCAATACTAACTATGTTTATTATCTAGATAAATATATTAGCATCCGTAAAAGTCTACTTGTTGGCCCATTCATCCACTCAACCATATTTTAAACCTATTGAATACAAGTCATACGGTTTTCCGAAAAGCGTAGGGTTGCCTATACAGCCTCGGTGTACATGTGGAGGAAGTAATGCGGAAGGTAATTATCTTTACTATATTATTATCGAATGCAACCCAAGAATTTCCTGCTTTTCACGTTACCTATTCATAAGTGTCTGTACAAAATACTAACAATTGAAACCTTATGAAACAAGCCCTTATCCTTCAGGAAAAAAAAATCAGGAACCAAAGCTTGTTGATTACCACTGGGTGTATCATAGCCTTGCTCTTGATTACCAATTTTTGGTTGGCCTCAAGGGCTTATTTACCTCCTGTTATTGCGGAAGAATATGAAATTGTAGGGACCATTGATTTTGGGAATAATGTAGAGGGAAGTATGGAGGTGAATAATTTTCAGGCACCTGCACCCAATCCTACGCCAGGAGAGAAAAGCGTGAATACAGAAACCTCCTCTCCAATTGCGGATCAAGCTAATGACCCCGTGATTACCGGCACTGAGCCTACTGAAGTGGTTTCCTCACCTACCATTCCCACCCGAAAGAGAAAGGACTGGTCCTTGCCGGGAGGGGGTTCCAATGATGGGGAAGGAAACCAAGTGGGGAATTCGGGCACTCCAGATGCCAAAGAGTTAAATCCGAATGGTGGGGGATATGCTTTTGGGGAAGGAGAAGAAGGTTTGCAAGGGCGTAAGTTAATATCCTCGGTGATGCCCAAGTATGATGTTCAAGAAGATGCCAAAATCACGTATGAAATTGTAATCTCTCCCGAAGGCAAGGTGAAAGAAGTTATCCCTAAAACCTTAACTACTTCTGCACGGCTGACCCTGGCTGCCAAAGAGGCCTTACGGCAATGGAAATTTGATGATATCAGTAAACGTCCTGGGGCGAAGGATAAACGCCTCAAAGTAAGCATTACCTTTCGTTTGAAATAACCTGTTGTTGCCGGTCGCGTTTAAACAACATTCGCGCAATCATAGTTGTCCTTGACAGTTATAAATTATGATATACTTTTGTTAAAGTAAAGTAACAATCATGGAAAGCAATGAACATAAAAAAGAACTTATTGAACAGCAATTTCAAGAGTTATTTGACAAAGCAAAGGAGCTTTATCCAAATATAGACGAAGCAGTTGCCACAATTAACAATATTACCGCACAGACAACTAACCTTCAAGACTACCTTAACTTAACCATGCAGACACCTACTGAAACCTCTAATAATCAAATTACTATTGCCTGATGCCTACATGGGGACAACTATTAGGTGAAATTCGCATTTTAATACAGGATGGTGACCAACAAGCATTTGACACTATCCGTAACAAATATTTATATGAATTATCGGCGTATACGGGTAGAGACACAATTATATATGCTACACGATGGACATCAGGTGATGCACCCCCAAATTTAGTTTCAATAACTGACGAAGACATTCATGCTTTTATGGAGGCTGTTTCAGGTCTAAAGTGTGATAGTTTAGATCTGATATTGCATTCAGGAGGTGGTTCTGCAGAAGCTACAGAGGCAATAGTGTCTTATCTACGGCAGAAGTTTAAGCATATCAGAATTATTATACCACAGGCGGCTATGAGCGCTGGAACTATGCTTGCTTGTTCTTCTGACATAATAATTATGGGTAAGCAATCTTCCATTGGGCCAATTGATCCACAGTTCATTTTACAAACAGCCGTTGGAGTTCAGGCAATTCCAGCCCATGCAATTTTAGAACAGTTTAAAAAAGCTCAGGAAGATTGTAGTATTAATCCTAAAAATTTAAACTCATGGCTGCCTATGCTGAGCCAGTATGGACCCGCTTTATTGGTAAGGTGCCAAGATCAGATTGCCTTCGGAAAAGAATTAGTTGGAAATTGGCTCAAAGCATACATGTTTAAAGGCGAAGGTGAAGAAATTCCAGACCTGATTGCTGAATACCTTTCTAACCACGGTAATTTTAAGACACACGGAAAACATATTAGCCTGGAAAAAGCTATAGAGATTGGATTAAAGATTGAGAAACTTGAAAGCAATCAAAATTTTCAGGACAAAGTATTATCTGCATTTCATGCAACTATGCATGCTTTTGGAAGCACAAATACAGCAAAAATTATCGCCAACCAAAACGGAAACTGTTTCCTTAAACAGTTTAACTCAGGTCCTATAAGAAAATAACAGCAACTATAGGGTTTACAAAATGGCAGATGCTACGCTTCGCTGAAAGTTTAGTGGAAATTTCAAGTTCAGTTTATTTAATTAATCATTTATGCCCACTCCGCCCAACTTTGAAATGCCCAAAGCTGTTGTATTGGAAAGTGTTGCCGATTCCCGGTTTTCTAGTATTCTACAATATTTATATGCCACACTTCCCATGTTTCAACGCGTGGGAGCAAGTGCTTATAAAAAAGATTTAGGTAATACACTTGCTTTGCTCGGGGCTTTGGGTAATCCTCATCAATCCCTTAAAACTATTCATGTGGCGGGTACCAATGGAAAGGGTTCGGTTTCCTCTCTGTTGTCCTCTATCTTTCAAGAATCAGGATATACCACCGGGTTATACACCTCCCCCCATTTACTTTCCTTTACCGAGCGGATTCGAATTAACGGACTTCCCATTCCCCAAACGCCAATCTGTGACTGGGTAGAAAAATATAAGCCCCTGTTAGAAGACATTAAGCCCTCTTTTTTTGAAACCACCGTTGCCTTATGTTTAGATTGGTTTGCGCATCAATCGATAGATATTGCCATTATTGAAACCGGCTTAGGGGGTAGGTTAGATTCTACCAATGTGATTACCCCGGAACTCTCTATCATTACCAATATCTCCTGGGATCATATGGACTTGTTGGGGAATACCTTACCTGAGATTGCGTATGAAAAAGCTGGGATTATCAAACCTGACTGTCCTGTAGTCATTGGACAAAAGCGTATAGAAACCCAAAAGGTATTTGAGCTTAAATCGGAGGAAACCCGTTCAAAAATTTATTGGGCATCCGATACTGTTGCGCTGGAAAGCGTTATTAATCCAGGAAAGTATGCTCGTTGGAAGGATTCAATCTCAGGAAAAACCTGGGACTTAGATTTAATGGGAGGGTATCAAAGAGAGAATTTGGCAACGGTATTAACCGCCATTCCCATACTTACTGAGTTAGGATGGAATTTACCTGAAGCGGCTATTCAAGAAGGAGTAAAGAAGGTTAGAGAAAATACGGGTTTACGGGGAAGAATGGAACAACTTCGAGAGCATCCTCGTGTGGTGTTAGATACCGGACATAATGAAGCAGGAGTGCAGGAAGTACTAGAACAATTGAGTCATGGATCCGAAAAACAATGGCATATCGTCTGGGGGATGGTAGGGGATAAGGATAGATCTAAAGTTCTCGCATTATTGCCTCCAGAAGCCCTTTATTATTGGGTAAAGCCCGATTTGCCTCGAGGGTTATCCGCAGATGTTTTATCGGCAGATGCACAACCATATGGACTAAAAGGAGAGGTGTATGCATCCGTAGCCCTTGGGATTGAAGCTGCTTTGCAAGTAGCCCAACCCGAAGATTTAATTTATATCGGAGGTAGTACCTTTGTTGTTGCCGAAGCCTTAGCTATTGAAGAAAAAGTGAAAACATTTGTGCCTAAATAATTGTAACTTAAGGCATGATTAAAGGAGGAATAATAGGACTGATTCTATTTTTGACAGGATATTTATTTCCTTTAGGGGCACAATCGGTTCAATTTAAGAATATAAAATCCGAGCGTTTAGAAGAGGTGTTTACAAAACTGGAGATTCCCTCTTTTGCCAAAGTAAATCCTGTTGATACTAAGATAAGCCCCGGGGGTAATCATTTTCATTATAATATACAAATAGATAATAAATTAGTTTATGGTTCTCAAATAATAATACATGAATATAATAACGAATCATATAATATATTAGGTTATAAATATGAGGCGCAGGCAGTAATACCTGTAGATGGGCAGATAAATGAGTTGAATAACACAGCTAGCAGTCCAGACTATGGACCAACTTCTATTGTAGATTCAATATACTTCCCGACTAATACAGGACTACAGCCTGCCTGGAAAGTAAAATATCTCCCCGAAAACATAGAAGTGATCTACGATAGAAATACTGGAAATCGCTTAAATATTCGGGATTGTAAAGCCTATTATTCTAATGTATTTGCCATTGATACCCCAGCCCGAGGACTAGTATATTTACCCGACCCCTTGACTAAAAATCGAGTTGTTTACGGAGGCGCCTTTCAAGATAATAATGATCAGGACTCGCCTGTTTTAGATCAATCCCGAGATACGGTAGCTTTATCTATAACCTATCAAACCGATACCTTTTATTTGCGGGGACCTTATGTGCAGTTAGAAGATATTGAAGCTCCTTGGGATTTACCCGTAAGAAAAGCCAATACTGATTTTTATTATCAACGCAGCGAACAAGGTTTTGAAGATGTGAATGCATATTATCATATTCACAAATTTCAGACGTATGTGCAATCCTTAGGATTTACGACTTTATTCAATGCACCGGTTCGGGTAGATCCCCATGGATTGTCGGGGAATGATAACTCTTATTGGTCGCCCTTATCCAATACAGATGGCTATATGGCATTAGGGGAGGGAGGGGTAGATGATGCTGAAGATGCGGATGTAATCGTACATGAATATGGGCATGCCTTGTGTTGGGCGGCTTCGCCTGATTCCTGGTTCGGTACCGAACGGCGAGGAATGGAAGAGGGGATATGTGATTTTTTTGCGGTGATTCAATCTCAGCAATATGATACCTTTCATTGTAAACAAGTTTATAATTGGGACGGACATAATCCTTTTTGGGCGGGACGAGAAGCCTATAATCAATCGGTATATCCGATTACTACTGGAAATATTTATGAAACAGGAAATTTATGGTCAGCCATATTATTGGATTTACAAGCTGAAATTGGGAATACGGTAATTACTCGAATCCAATTAGAAGCTTTGTATCATCATATTCAACAAATGACTTTACCTCAGGCGGCAATGGAGCTATTAAAAGCAGATTCCCTTTTGTACGGAGGAGCGCATTCCTGGTCATTGCGCAATCGGTTTTGCGCGCGACAAGTATTTACTGGAGACGAATGTATATTTACGGGCGATTCAGATATTCCAGCTGCAACGAATCCATTTTCGATTTGGCCTCAACCAGCTGACGATGTTTTACATTGGGAGATTAATTCCGGATTTACTTACTGTGAAATCTATAGCTTGGCCGGACAGATGTTAATTTCAGGTTCCGGTGGACAAATCACCTTGGGCACTTTGCCCGCAGGAATCTATGCAGGAGTCTGGTCTGGAGTCAACGGTGAAATTTATCGACGATTGATCTTAATAAACTAACCACTACCCACTACCTAATTTCCTCTGGATTATTTTACCGCCTTAAATAAGCGATCCCATCTAAATCCATTTTCGATAGACATAAATACTAGTAAAGGTTTACCTACCACATGGTTTTCCGGGACAAATCCCCAGTATCGGCTATCTAAAGAATTATTCCGATTATCTCCCATCATAAAATAATAATTCATCTGAAAAGTATATTGCTGTGCGGGCTTCTCATCAATCAAGATTTGATCGGGTGTATAAGATAATTTATGGCCTTCGTAATCACGGATAATACGGGCATAAAAGGAAATATTTTGAGGGGTCAAATTAACCGTAGCCCCTCTGGCTGGCACAGTAAAAGGGCCATAGTGATCGAGGTTCCATTTGTAATTAAAGGTATCTTGAGGATATACCCATGCCTGTTCAAATGGGGGGATATATCCCTTGGGATAAGGCAATCGCTCTACACGAGTGATATTCGGCATATGACGAAACGTTTCAGCCATCTCTTCAGTCATCAAAAATTCATACGGATATCCATATTGAGCTGCCCAGGATCTAAGGGTATCCATGGTTAAATAGGGGTGCATTTGAAAAGGATATTCTCCCCAATTTCTATTATTGTCATTGGGTTCTCTATATCCTAACTCAGCTAATTTTTTGGTGTTGTTGAAGGGAACCTTTGACCAGACCAAATGCGAAAACTGCATGTCTTTGGGATTTTCTCCCGGTGCCCCATTGATATAGATTTGTTGGTTTCTTACTTCAAATACATCCCCAGGAATCGCAACACATCGTTTGATATAATTCTCTTTTAACGAAGGTTCAGCAACTGGGCCTAATTCCGGATTATTCGGGCGTACATCATCTGCAGGATAATTAAACACCACGATATCATTTCGGTTTACGTCAGACAAACCAGGAGAACGGTAATAAGGAAAGCGAATTAAATCTAAATAAGATTTTGCTGTAATCAGAGGTAATTTATTATGCACAAACGGAACTGCCAACGGAATCATTGGCATCCGGATTCCATAATTATATTTACTCACAAACAGGAAATCTCCTACCATCATGGTTCTTTCCATAGAAGCTGTAGGAATCATAAACGCTTCCACCAAAAAAGTGCGAATGAATAAAGCCGCAGTGCCAGCATATAATAATGCGTCTGCCCATTCTCTGAAAAAAGTTTTCTTGATAATTACCAAGGGTTTAAAACCATTAAATGCAGGTCCGGTATATTTTACCTCATTTCTAAAAGCAACCCAGGGTAGATAAAAGAAAGGGAGTAAAACTGCAAGAACTTCCGACTTCAAATTGGTTCTTCCAAACGATCGGATTAAATCCCCCAACATCCCCACAAATATGAAAACATTCACCACTGGAATCAGACCCGTAAGGTAAAACCACTTAGGACGACCAGTTAATTCATTCCATACTTTCCAATTATACACCGGGATAAAAGCCCATATTCCTGGCTTACCTGCAATCTCAAACAGTTTGTAAAGTCCAATATGAAAAGTAAGGATCAATAGTCCCAATACTGAGAAAAACAGGATATCTGCCATGAAATCAAAAACAATAAACTGCAATATTACTTAAAACCGCGCAGGTATAAATTGAGATATACTTTTCAGCCTTACTTTCTGGTGAAATATTGAAAAAATAAGCGTCGTAATAATCAGCATTAAAGAGAAATTTTGAGGCAAAAAGATCGTTTCAGGCATATATTTGTTGAATTTACTTTCCATGACGAAATATGCCCAGGTGATATTGCCTTTAGCTGTGAAATCTGATTTTACCTATCAGATTCCTGAAATGCTGGAAGGTCAAATCATGGTGGGATGTCGGGTGGTTGTTCCCTTTGGAAATCAAAAATTATATACTGGTTTAGTAAAATCAATTTCATCAGAACCTCAAGCAGAAGTATCAAGTGTTAAGATTAAAAGTATAGAAAGTGTATTAGATGCAGCTCCGGTAGTTACTGAAAAACAATTAGAACTCTGGGCGTGGATGGCCTCTTATTATGTTTGTGCGGAAGGAGAAATAATGCTTACTGCATTACCTGGAGGACTTAAGCCTCAATCGGCGATTTGGGTGTATCCCGGAGATGTTTTACCCGCTCCAAAAGAGGTGAAAAATAAGGAATGGTATATTTTACAAACCTTGGAAAGCCAAGCCAGGATTAGTATTCCCCAAGCATCGGAGTTGATGCAAGTAAAAAATCCATTGCTTCCCCTAAAGCAAATGGAAGCCAAAGGGTGGATTAGGTTAGAATATGAAATGGGGGTTCCTTATAAAGTTAAAACCCGAACGGTTTGGGGGCTTACTGATCGTTTACAAGCAGATGAAGACATTTCCAAAGTATTAAATGAATTATCTAAACATCCCAAACAAGAGGCAGCCCTCTTACATATCATCGCTGCAGGCTATCAAGGAAAAAAACTAAGCACCCGTGAATTAAAAGACCAACATCAGGTATCCGCTTCTGCCTTACAAACATTAGTAAAGAAATTTATTATTCAGGCAGAGGAAGAGGTGATTGACCGAACCCAAAAGTTAGCAGGATTTAGAAAAAGAGGGGAGGGGGAACAATTGTTTGATTGGCAACAACAAGCCTTACATCTAATTAATCAATATTTCTCTGAGATACCTTTAAAACCCACGCTATTAGAGGGTATTACTGGAAGTGGCAAAACTTTAATTTATCTGGAATTAATACGTCAAAAAATTCAAGAAGGATTACAAGTATTGTATTTATTGCCAGAGATTAACTTAACCCCCCAAGTGATCAATCGTTTACGAACGGCTTTTGGGGATAAGGTTGGAATTTATCATAGCCGGTTTTCAGAACAGGAAAGAGTAGAGATTTGGCACAAGGTTTTAACTGGTGTTTATGAAGTAGTAGTGGGCGTTAGGTCTGCTATATTTTTACCTTTTGAACAATTAGGGTTAATAATTGTAGATGAGGAGCATGATAGTTCTTTTCGTCAATCTGAAAAGGTGCCCTATTATCATGCTCGCAATCTGGCTTTATGGTATGGGAATCATTGGAAAGTTCCGGTGTTGTTAGGAACTGCAACCCCTGCGGTAGAAACTGCATGGGCCGCCAAAGAAGGGAAGTTTCATTCGGTGCAATTAAATCGTAGAGCTTTAGATGCGATCCCACCTATGATTGATATTATTGATCTCAATCATCAACATAAATTTAAACTTAGCAATGGTATTTTTTCAGATCGGATGGAAGCTGCCATCCAAGCTGCATTAGACAAAAAGGAGCAAGTGATTTTATTTCAAAATCGAAGAGGATATGCGCCCTATCAGATTTGCCGAAAATGTGGACACATTCCTCAATGTATCTATTGTGATATCAGCTTAACCCTACATAAACAAGCGAAGGAATTAAAGTGCCATTATTGTGGATATGGGCATCAAGTAAGTTTACGGTGTGAACAATGTGGGGCATTGGAAGTAGAAACGGAAGGGATAGGAACGGAGAAGATAGAAGAAGAAATTCATCGGGTATTCCCCACTGCGAGAGTAGATCGTATGGATCAGGATAGTGTAAAATCCAGAAGTGCAGCCGAACGATTGATTGAAAAAATGGAGTTGGGGGAAACAGATATATTGGTCGGTACTCAGATGGTGGCGAAAGGATTAGATTTTGAAAAGGTAAGTTTGGTCGGGGTATTATTAGCCGACCCTTTATTATTTTATCCAGATTTTAGATCCCGTGAACACGCCATGCAATTATTAAGTCAGGTGGCAGGTAGGGCAGGACGCAGACGTATTCAAGGGCAAGTAATGATTCAAACTCGTCAGCCTCACCATCCCGTGTTTACCTGGTTAAAGGATGGGGATTATAAAGGTTTTTTGGAAGAAGAATGGAAGGTACGACAAGAATTGTCATACCCTCCTTTTTGTCGATTGATAAGATTAGAACTTCGGCATAAAGATGCAGTTCGGCTGGGAAACTCAGCAAGGGCGTTGGAACATATTTTAAGGAAGATTTTTGATCGTTCGGTTTTAGGTCCAGAACCACCCCCAATATCCAGGGTTCGGAGTGAATTTCGATTACAGTTTTTAATTAAGATTAGTAATAAAGCATCTCCGGATGGGGTTAGGAAGCAACTCTTAACAGGTTTGGAGAATTGGTATAAACACACAGAATATGGAAATGTTCGTGTGTGGATTGAAGTGGATCCATAAGCCGATTGGGATTGTATCTTTGTTTATGCGATTTGCACTTTTTTTTCAGCTGACCATTTTAGCATTAGCCTTAGTGGCAGCCATAGGGTTGGGGGTTCCGGTGATGGATGTGGATGCAGCCCAGTATGCAGCCATGGCGGAACGAATGTCAGTTTCTGGAGAATGGCTTCAGTTATTTGACCGAGGCGCACCTTATTTAGACAAACCTCCTTTATTGTTTTGGTTATCGGCACTAAGTTTTAAAATTTTTGGCGTTTCCGGTTGGGCGTATAAGTTGCCCTCTTTTCTGATTAGTTTAGGCAGCTGTTGGGGATTGTTTAAATTAAGTCAAAGGTATTACCCAATTGCGGTGGCTTATGGAGCGGTGTTGATGTATATGTCCTGTCAAGGATGGATGCTTATGGTGAATGATGTTCGAACAGATTTACTTCTAACTTCTTTTGTGATATTGGCAGTATGGCAAGGAGCAGTGGCCTGGGATACGGGCAAACGCTCTGCTATCCTGAGTTTAGGAATATTTGTTGGATTTGGGATGTTGTCAAAAGGCCCGCTGGGATTGATGATTCCAGTTATGGCTTTGATGGGTGAGGTAGTGCGAAGTCGTTCTTTTGTCTGGCAACGATTCTTAAAATTAACTTGGGCAATTATCCCCATACTATTGATTTTATTTCCAATGTGTTTAGGGTTATGGATGCAATATGGATCAGAGGGTTTGTATTTCTTTTTTTGGAAGCAAAGTTTTGGAAGGATTACCGGCGAAAGTGA
>RFSG01000079.1 GCA_009924095.1 Sphingobacteriia bacterium | reverse complement strand
AAAATGGGTCCTATTCTGAGCCAAGGTTCAAAATCATTATCAAGAATAATAGAATATAGCCCTCCTAAAATATCTGGTAAGGCAGGATAATGCGTATAAACTTTATAGATAGTATCGCCTATTGAGGAATATCCATGAACCGGCAGACCACAAGATTTTAGAAATCCATAATCATGATAATATCTTATCGCGGATAAGGTATTAACATCAGAATAGGCATCACCGGAAAACGAATTCCTCCGAAAATCCCCATCTATTGCTGGAACAGTAAAAGCCTTAAAAATTATATAAATGTAGGCAGGAATTAAAAATAAAAGGTATTTTAATTTCATGAATGTAAAGCTGGAATTATTTGGGCAACGGAATTTAATATTTGATTTTGATCAATTTCTTTTATGCAGATATTATTTCCATTACAGGGAGGAGAAATAGATAAATGTACACATGGGGAGCAATGTAATGCATAATAAATAACTTTTTCTCTTTCAGGAATAAGAGATTCTTTTCGCATCATTTGCCAAGGATTTACAGGACCCCAGATCGAAACAAAAGGAACCCCTAATTTCCGAGCAATATGTACCGGACTGCTATCAATAGAAATTACCATCACACAATGATGATAAATAAAGTCATAAAATTCAGGTAGGTCGAATTCACCTGAAATATTTCGAAGGCGTGCCTGTTGGGAATTAGAAAAAGATTTAATTACGATTTCATTTTCCTCAAAATCTGAAATTGCACCGGACAAAGCGATTTTCCAGGGATATAATTCCAAGAGCTTATGAATAACTGAAGTATATTGATCTTTTGTTAGTTTACGCGTAAGCGCCAAATCGCTACAGGTGTTATTTATTAATAGATAGTCTTTTTCTTTTTCTTTAATTCGTCCCGAGCGAGGGAAAGCTGGAAATCCAGATGGGACAATATTTTCTACTCCCATACAATACGCTAATTGAGCATAATTTTCCTCTACTGGAAGAAATGAATTAAAAAAAACATTGTGTGTATTTATTCGATTTCTAAAATTCACCACATTGAGTTGAAATCCAAAACGATTTATGGCGCAAGTCCACAAGGAATACAAAGTGGTAAGCTTAGAATATACTTCTAAATCGAGTACCCACAAATTTTTCAATTTCCAGGATTTAAATAAATATTGGGTAAGTGAAATAATAAGACTATTTATTTTTTGATCCTCTAAGCTCCAAATTTCATCAAATAATTTAAGGGGTTTTATTCCGGGGGCTACTTTAGCGGAGGTTAATAAAATTAATTTTGCATTGGGATATTTAATTCGTAGGGCAGCAATAATATCAGCTGCTAACATCAGACTACCGAGTCCGAGGATTTTAATGATTAAAATTGTATTAGGAGGATGTTGAATAGAATGATTTCTTTTTAGCACCATTCCCAGAATACGGGCAGCGAATAAATTAATACCGATTAATATTTTACCGAGGGATCGGTCAATTAATTGTTGCGTTTTAACCTTCATTTTCTAAAGGGGCATATTTCCACCGACGATGCGACCAAAGCCATGCCCAAGGTTCTTGTTGAATTTGTTGTTCTAAGAGGGATGCATATTGCTTAGTGATTATAGATGCATTTTCGTCAGCGCTATTATTTAAATTAACAGTGGGTTCCCAAACCGGGATTACCTTCATTTCATAATGATGCCGTTTAACTTGGGTAATATGCCCATACCATACTGGAGATTTTGATGCAGCGGCCAAAAAACCGGGTCCTTTAAAAAAAGGCGTAGGTGTATTTAAAAAATCTACCCAAAACATATCTTCACGACCGGGAGGGGTTTGATCTGCAACTGTTCCCAGAATTAATTTATTTTTTCCGAATAACAATTTCAATACTGTTCGAGGTTGTCGGTCAGAATACATTTCCCCTCCTAATCGGGTACGATATTCATTCATAAATTTTTCTACTGTTTTATCTTGCATATGTTTAAAAAAACCAATCATATTTTGCTGATGGGTTTTGCAGAAAAATGCACCGCAAGCTTGGGTAATCCATTCCCAGTTATGAAAATGGCCGAACAAAATTATTTGATGTCTGGGATCATTTAATAATTCCTGCATATTTTCATCTTCAAGGATAGTAAAATGAGTTAGCATTTTAGAAGATGACCAGGAATTAGATTTAAATACTTCTAAAAAAATATCCACAAAATGTAAATAGAATTTATTTATCACTTTTTTTCGATAGGATAATTCCCAATTTGGAAAACAACGTTGCAGATTATAATGAATTACCGATTTACGATATTTAATCATAAACTCTAATAAACCTGCAATCCCAGTGGCCAAAAGATTAATCACCGGCCAAGGTAAAAGGCTAAAAAAACGAAATACCCCACGAAGGAATAGTAACTTCACTGTTCAAAGATAAAGGTGAATGTGAAAATTTCATCGTAATGAGGTAAATTAGTTTTCGGGGATAAAATCATAAATTTGAATTATGTATAAACCTAATGATTTTTATGCCCGCAAGGCGAAACAAGAGAACTTTGCTGCCCGTTCGGTTTATAAGCTAGAAGCGATTGATCAAAAATTCAAATTATTAAAATCAGGCCAGGAGTTATTAGATTTAGGTTGTTCCCCGGGCTCGTGGTCGCAGTATGCATCTCAAAAGATTGGGAGTAAGGGGAAAATTATGGGAATTGATTTAACTGAAATGAAGATTGCGCTCCCCAATGCGATTTTTATTCAAGGAGATATACTTACCGGTTCGGTAAGTAAATGGTTATTGGAGGCTGGATTTCAAACGCAATTAGATGGGGTAATTTCAGATATGGCTCCCAATACTACAGGGGTAAAAATAACGGATCAAAGTAGATCCTTAGCCTTATGTGAGATGGCATTTTCGGTTGCCACTCAGCACTTGCGAAAGGGGGGATATTTTATTTGTAAAATATTTGATGGGCCAGATGTGCAACAATTTCGGGAAGGGATTAGACCTTATTTTGGGAAACTATCTTTATTAAAGCCTGAAAGTACCCGTAAGGAGAGCAAAGAGTTTTTTATTATTGGAATTGATTTTCAAGGAATTGAAGGAAGTAAGGGATTAACTGGTTGATAGGGTGTAAAATTAATGTACTTTTGCCCCGCGAGTCATTAAGACCAGATCCTTACCAACTCCATCAGGTCCGGAAGGAAGCAGTGGCCGTGAGTTGATCGGTGCTATAGTGGCTCGCATTTTTTATTTCAGGATAATTATCCCTTTATCCGGTTTTACGTCCGCAAAGGAAAAAAAACATCCAAGATTCCCACTTCTTTTTTACTTTTAATTTATGCGCCCATCGAACTCCACTTCATGGTTATATTGGATATGTCAATTTGGGGGATGGATAGCCTTTGTAGGGTATCAGATGCTCAGCTATAGTTTATTGTTTGAGACCACAGCTGGATGGGCCTTAATATTAAACGGAGCCATTAATGTGGTATTGGGAATTCTGGTTACCCATGCTTACCGATCTTATTTTATTTTAATGGGATGGTTAGAATTACCCCTACCCCAATTAATTCCAAGAGTAATTGTGGGAGTTCTTGCCATGGCCATCATATTATCAGCAATTAATATCCCCTTAGATAAATATAGCTTTCCTGAATTGCAGTTAGATTTTCGTTTTCCTTCAGTTTATTCTGTATTTATTAATTGGAGTAAATATATTTTAGTTTGGGCATTAATTTATCATTTATTCCGGTATTATAGAAGGTCGTTAGAAAGCGAGAGAAAACAATATCAATTAGAGGCTTTAATGAAAGAAGTAGAATATCGGCAATTAAAAGCCCAGATTAATCCACATTTTTTATTTAATTCATTAAATTCTATTCGTGCATTAATTGAGGTTAATCCGGGACTGGCAAGAAATGCAATTACACAATTATCAGATTTATTAAGATCTTCATTGCGTATGGGGGATAAGAAATTGGTATTATTACAAGAGGAGATGTTAACGGTAAACGCTTATATTTCTTTGGAAAGAATTAGGTTTGAGGATAGATTAAGTTATCAATCGGATATACCTGAGGACTGCTTATCATGTACAATACCGCCTATGATGTTGCAAACCTTAGTTGAAAATGGGATCAAACATGGAATTTCCAAACTTAAAACAGGCGGAATAATTTATATATCGGCAAGAAAGAAATTAGGTGTTTTAGAAATCGAGGTAAAGAATAGTGGTGTATATCAACAAACTGAAACCTCGCCAGATTCAGGATATGGATTAACCAATACCCGATTAAGGTTAGAAGTATTGTATGGAGATAAAGCATCCTTTAAAATCCTGAATTTACCTGAACCTGCAGTATTATCTATTTTACATATTCCCCAATGATCAACACCCTAGTGATAGACGATGAGCGTTTAGCGCGCCAGGAATTGAGAAGTTTATTAACTGCCTTCCCGGAAATTAATATTGTTGGAGAAGCTGAAAATGTTGATGAAGGAATCAGTTTAATTGAAAAACATTCCCCCCAATTAATTTTTTTAGATATTCAAATGCCCGAAAAAACTGGATTTGATTTATTAGAAGAATTAATTCAAATTCCCTTGGTAATATTTTGTACCGCTTATGATGAATATGCATTAAAAGCATTTGAATCAAATGCATTGGATTATTTATTAAAGCCGGTTGACCCTAATCGTTTGAAAGAAGCGGTTCAAAAAGTATTACGACAACTTCAGGAAACCAAGGGGGGGAATACTCTACAAACTGAGTTATCAGAAGACCAACAAGTATTTTTGAAAGACGGGGATAAATGTTGGTTTGTTTGTGTAGGTGATATTAGATTAATTGAATCGGTAGGGAATTATGCGCGTTTATATTTTGGAGATCAAAAAGCGTTAATTCATAGAACCTTAAATGATTTAGAGGAAAGATTAGGTAATGCTGCGTTTTTTAGAGCGAATCGAAAAGAAATCATTAATTTAAGGCAAATCGGACAAATTGAACCTTATTTTAGCGGAGGATTATTGGTAATATTAAGAACTGGTGAAAGGATTGAAATTTCCAGAAGGCAGGCAATAAAATTTCGGGAAATAATGTCTTTATAAATTAAATTTAGTGGATATATTAAATACCATATTACATTCGTTCCGGAACTTCAATTCCTAAAACCGAAAGGCAGATTTTTAATATTTGTGCAGTATGTTGACAGAGTTGAATTCTAAAATTTAATTCAGAAGTATTATTAGATTTCAATACGGGTACTTCATTATAAAATCTACCAAAACGACTAGCCAATTCAAAGGCATAATTAGCCACACGACCTGGATCATATTCTTTATCCGTTTTAACTTTTAAGGCATCTTGGAAACCTGCCAATTGTCGTAATAAAAGTCGTTCTGCATCCCCAATAATTATTTCTTGATGTAGGGAATTAGATTCAGCATTTATAGTTGCTTTTTGTAAAAGGCTAAAAATACGCGCGTAGGTATATTGTAGAAAGGGACCTGTATTTCCTTTAAAATCAATAGATTCTTCGGGATCAAACAACATTCCTTTGCGAGGATCCACCTTTAGAATTAAATATCTTAAAGCTCCCTCTCCTATTATTTTTTTTAAGTGATTTAATTCTGGTTCAGATAAGCCTTCCGTTTTTCCTAGTTCACGTGTTTTATTTTCTGCAATTAATTCCATTTCATCCAAAAGGTCGTCTGCATCTACTACTGTACCTTCTCTGGATTTCATTTTTCCAGTAGGTAATTCCACCATTCCATAGGATAGATGATATAATCCCTCTGCATAGGGCTCCTGCATTTTATTTAATATAGCGAACAAGGCTTTCATTTGATGTTCTTGTTCGTTACCGATCACATAAACCGATCGATCCATTTTAAAATCCAGATATTTTAATCGAGCGGTACCAATATCTTGGGTAATATAAACAGAAGTACCATCGGATCGCAGCACTAATTTCTCCTCTAATTTTTCAGCTTGAAGATCTACCCAAATAGAATTATCTGGACGTTGATAAAAAACATTATTCATTAATCCTTCTTGAATTAATTCTTTTCCTAATAAATAAGTATTCGATTCATAATAGGTTTTATCAAAATGAATTCCGAGTCTGGTGAAAGTAGTTTCAAAACCTTCATATACCCATTGATTCATGGTAGTCCAGACCTTTCGAATTTCGGGATCACCTTGTTCCCATTTGGCGAGCATTTGATAAAGTGCCAATTGACAGGGGGCTTCTTTGGCAGCTTGTTCTTTGGTTAATCCTTTTTCAATCAGAGCAGCAATTTCTTCTTGATATAATTTTTCAAATTTTACATAATAATTACCTACAAAGTGATCGCCTTTAATATTTGTAGAATAAGGAGTTTCATTATTACCCAATTTCATCCACGCGTACATGGATTTACAAATATGCACCCCTCTATCATTCACCAAGTTGGCCCGAATAACTGAATATCCATTTAATTCGAACATTCGAGATAAAGCTTCTCCTAAAAATATATTTCTAAGATGCCCAAGATGTAGGGGTTTATTGGTATTGGGGGATGGAAATTCAATTAATACCCGAATATTATTTCCATTGGCATGTAAAGCTTGAATTTCTTTATTGGGGTTGAAATTATGGGTCCAATTTCTCCAGAATTCGTGAGAAAAAGTTAAGTTTAAAAATCCTTTAATTACTTGAAAGGAATCAATTCCAATATTTTGTTGAATTAAATAATCCCCTAATTTTTCTCCTAATTCTTGAGGAGGGATTTGGGCGGGTTTTGCTAATTGGAATAAATTAATTGTTAAATCTCCTGAAAAACCTTTGGGAGGTTCGGCGATGGTAATTGGGGAATTATGTAGATTAAATAAATCCGTAATTGCAGATTGGGTAATTTCTTTTAGCCATAGGGCCAGGGTTTGAGCGGGCATAGATTAAAATCCTGGTGCGGCGGTATGGATTAGTTTATTAATAAATTCAAAAGCAGTAGCTGCCATTCGGTTACGAGAATCTAACAAGGGATTAATTTCTGTTATTTCAAGTGCAATCGTTCTGGGATGAATCCATAAGCGGGAAAGGAGGTCTAAAGCATCGGGGGCGGGTAATCCATTAGCTACTGGGGTACCGGTTCCAGTGGATACCGTTGGATCCATGGAATCCACATCAAAGCTTACATAAATTAAATCACAGGAAGATAAATAATCTAGGGCATCTTGGGCGATCGCCGGAATTCCTTTTTGTTTTACTTCATGGGGTTCATAATACCGAATATTTTTTCTGCGGATAATTTGCCATTCTGCAGGTTCGAGGTCACGGATATCAATTAAGACAATATCTTCAGGAAATATTTTTGGCCAAATATCTCCTACTTTACAAAGATTTTCCCAGCTTTTACGGGTTTCTGCATCTGGGTCATTTACTTGATCTTCCAGATTAAAAATATTCAGAGATGCAGCTAAAGGCATTCCATGCAAATTACCTGAAGGGGTGGTATAGGGGCTATGAATATCTGCATGTGCATCAATCCAAATTACGCCAAGTTTTTTATCAGGAAATGCCATTCTAATTCCAGCGATGGTACCTCCTGCATTAGAATGATCACCCGATAAAACGAAGGGAAATTCTTTTTGCAACAAAGAATCTTTTACTGCGATGGCAATACGATGGTACATTTCGACCATTGCATCAATTTTTTTTGCGAAAGGATATCGAATGGGGCGAGATAGTAAAGCCTCATTCATATCTTCAACAGTAGTTTTAGGGATTTCCTGAAAAATACGGGAACCCTTAACCACAGCTGCCATTTTAAGGGCATCTACGCCTAAACTTGCTCCTCGAGTACCTGCTCCGAGTTCAGAACGGTTTTCAATAAATCGGATATTTCGCATAATTCAACGTGAATTTCAGAGAGAATTTACCAAGATAAATTTAATTTTTTAATATCATCTCGGATTATTCCTTTTAAAGCTATTATTTTGCAGTTTATTTTCTTTTCCGGTAAAAATCTTTCATGCAAAGTTACGCAGAATTCCTTGATCAGAGTGTAGGCTTCCCCCAGGACGGGTTTCGTTTAGAGGATGATGAACTTCAATTTCATGACCTCAATCTTATGGAGATTATAGAGACGTATGGAACGCCTTTAAAGATCACCTATATTCCGATGATTTCTAAAAAAATTCAGCAAGCCAGGTTATGGTTTAATACTGCAATTTTAAAAAATAATTATCGGGGTACTTATACTTATTGTTATTGTACTAAATCATCTCATTTTAAACATGTGATGGAAGAGGCCTTAAAGAGTGGCGTTCAATTAGAAACTTCCTCTGCCTTTGATATGCCCATTATAGATGTATTAGAAAAAAAAGGATTATTAACTAAAGATATTGTTGTGGTGTGTAATGGTTTTAAGCGGGATCAATATAAGCAACAAATAGTGGACATGATTCATGATGGATATAAAAATATAATTCCGGTTTTAGATAATAAAGAGGAGCTTAATTTTTATGATGATGAATTAGAAGAACCCACAAATTTTGGAATTCGAATTGCATCGGAGGAAAAACCAAATTTTGAATTTTATACCAGTCGCTTAGGGGTGAGGTCAGATGAGATTATAGATTTCTATCATCATAAATTTGAAAATCATTCCTTATTTAAAGTGACGATGCTTCACTTTTTTATTAATTCAGGAATTCATGATACTCCCTATTATTGGAATGAATTAGAAAAACATGTTACCACTTATTGTAAATTAAGCAAGGTAAATCCACATTTAAATACTTTAGATATAGGAGGAGGATTACCTTTTAAAAACTCCTTAACCTTTGAATATGAATATCAATATATGATTGATGAGATTGTAAGACGGATTAAAGAGATTTGTCAGGAGCATGGGGTTGAGGAGCCGAATTTAGTTACTGAATTTGGGAGTTTTACAGTTGCCGAAAGTACTTGTGCCATATTTAAAGTATTGGGCAGGAAGCAACAAAATGATAGGGAAAAATGGTTAATGATTGATGGCAGTATGATTACCATGTTACCCGATATTTGGGCATTAAATCAAAGATTTATTTTATTACCGATAAATAATTGGGATGCTGAATATGAGCGGGTAAATATTGGAGGAATGACCTGTGATTCTCAAGATTTTTACAATCAGGAAGCGCATGTAAATGCCATCTTTATGCCTAAGACCCGTAAATTACAATATATTGGATATTTTAATACCGGTGCGTATCAAGAGGTATTAAGTGGGGTTGGCGGTATTCACCATTGTTTAATTCCTACACCTAAGCATTTATTAATTCGAAGAAATAGAGATGAAACTTTAAATTTCGAAGTATTAAATGAGGAGCAGAATAGTAAACAAGTATTAAAAATATTGGGATATGTTTAATTAATAAAAATTAAATATCTCCAGTATAACCAAATACTCTTTTTAATATATCGGTAACTCTTGCGGCTGGGTCTTTACGAATAGAGGCTTCTTCTTTGGCAAGCAGAATAAACAATCCGTCTAAAGCTTTGGTGGTAGTGTATTGCGCGATATCTGGATTAACGGGTTTAACCAAAGGAATTTGATTATATAGGGTGGTAATATCTCCCCAATATTGGGTTGCATTCACTTGTCCTAAAGATTCTTTTATTACAGGATAAAATGCTTGATAAAGGGATTGGTAAGTTGTTTGTTTAAAATAAAGGGTAGCTGAATTTTCTGGACCTTTTAATATTTTTCTTACATCCTCCCATGACATTTTACGAACTGCATCTGCAAAAATTGGTGTTGCTTTAATAGCGGCATTTTCGGCTGCTCGATTTAATGCTAAAGTAAAATCATCCACAATTTGATTAGCGCCGATTTTCCGTAATTGATCTGCTACTTTTTGAGCTTCGGGGGGAAAGGCAATAAATAATAATTGATTTTTAAAAAAAGCATCGGTCATGTTTGCTTTTTCTGCTGCTTTTTTAGTGCCTACATTAATTGCTTCTTTTAACCCTGAAAGAATTTCTCCATCGGTTAAGGGTCTAGGCCCATCAGTAGTTCCTGGTAAGGGAATATATTCGCATGCAGAAAATAAAAGAGATAAAAATAGAAATCCGGAAATTAAAATTTTATTCATGTGAGAAAATTAATGTTCGTTTAAGAATTTTCCGAAATATCGTTAATATCTTCGGGTTCTGTCAAATTAATTTCTTCTTCAGAAATCAACATTCCATCTCTTTTATGATGGCGATAAACTTTACCTTCTATAATAAATACCACTTCTCGGGCAATACTTACTGCATAATCAGCAATTCGTTCTATTCTTTGAATCACTAATAATAATCGGATGTAGGCTTCTGCTTTTTCCGGATTAAGTTGAATTGCTTGAATTAAAATTATTTGAGCTTGACGGTTAATATCATCAATTTTATCATCTTGAATATATACCCATCTACTTTCTTCGGCATTTCTGCGATGAAAGGAATGAATTGCACCCCTTACCATTCCTTCTGTAGTTTGGGTCATGGATTCTAATTGCAGGGAGGTCAATAATTCAGGGGGATAGGGTTCTTTAAATTCTAAAACACAATGTGCAATATATTTAAGGGCATCTCCGATTAATTCGAAATTATTATTGATTTTAATAACTGAAAACACGAATCTCAAATCCATGGCAACCGGTTGATAAAGCGCCAATACTTTTTCGCATCTTTTATCAATTTTAAGATCTAACCGGTCAATTCTTTTTTCCCGATGTAATACCTCTCTGGCGAGATCGGGGTTCATGTCTAACAGGGCGAGAAAACCATGACTTAATTGAACCTGAATTAGTTCTGCCATTTCCATCACCTTAAACCGTAGCTCTTGCAGTTCTGATTCTAAGTATGTCATTTAAATCCTCCTAAATTAAAGGGATACAAATCTCTTAAAAATTATCAGGAATCAATTTTAAACTTTTCAACCAAAACGACCTGTGACATAATTTTGAGTTTGTTCTAATTTCGGATTGGTAAAAATTTTACGGGTATCATCATATTCAATCAAACTACCCATATAAAAAAAGGCGGTTTTTTCGCTAACCCTTGCTGCTTGTTGCATATTATGGGTTACAATTACAATGGTATAATTTGATTTAAGACTATAAATTAATTCTTCCACCTTAAAAGTTGAAACCGGATCTAGTGCAGAAGTAGGTTCGTCCATCAGTAGCACCGAAGGTTGAACTGCTAAAGCTCTTGCGATACAAAGTCTTTGTTGTTGCCCACCCGATAAGGCATAAGCGGATTGGTGCAGTTTATCTTTTACTTCGTCCCATAAGGCGGCAAGTTGTAAGGAATGTTCAACGGATTCGGCTAATTTTTTACGATTGTTTTGACCTGTTATTCTTAATCCGTAGGCAACGTTTTCAAAAATAGTTTTTGGAAATGGGTTAGGTTTTTGGAATACCATCCCTACCCTTCTTCTAAGGCTGATGACATCGGCTTTAGGGTCATAAATATTTTGTCCGTCCAATAACAATTCCCCTTCAATTTTTACATTTTCGATAAGGTCATTCATTCGGTTAAACAGGCGGAGGAAAGTTGATTTTCCACATCCTGAGGGGCCGATAAATGCGGTTACCTGCTTCCGGTCAATCCCCATGTTCACTCCTTTCAAGGCTTGAAAAGAGCCATAGAAAAGATTTACATTTTTGGCTTCAAGGGTATACATAAGAATTTATTTTTGGGGAGACTTTCGAGTAAAATATCTTCTGGCCATGAAGGCAATTATATTGAGAATACAAACCAGTGCCATTAGTACCAATGCAGTACCATAAGCCATGGGACGTGATTCGTCAATATTGGTACCGCTGGTGGAAATCACATAAAGGTGATAGGGCAAAGCCATAACTTGATCAAAGATGGAAGTTGGGAGGCGGGGTAGAAAATAGGCTGCAACGGTAAACAAAATAGGA
>RFSG01000078.1 GCA_009924095.1 Sphingobacteriia bacterium | reverse complement strand
ATATACTTGCTTCTAAGCTAAAATGCCTTGAAGAATTAGGAATTATAACTAAAACGCAACTTCCTGATAATAAAAAAACTAATCTTTACCTTTTAACTGAAAAGGGACTGGCTTTAACTCCCATTATAGTAGAACTATCTATTTGGAGCGATGAGAATGTGAGAGGGCTAAATTCAATAATGAGGGAAAGTCCTGAAATAGCAATCATGAAAAGTGATAAAAAAACTTTTATTAAAATGATACAGAAAAATTACAAAGCAAAAATTGCTTTTGCTGTTAAAAGTGATAATAAATAAAATATCTAATCATACTATTGCAGTGAAATGTATCATTTTAATTCTGATAGTGCTTCAATGTCCTTTAGTAACTGGTTCGAGATTTTGTCGGTGAAGTCCACAAAAAAAGTGTAGAAAATATTTTTCTACACTTTTTTTATTTTATCTCAATTTTATATTAATCCTATTTAAGTAAGAAAATTTATTTGATAATTATCATTTAAGGCAATCAAATAATTAATTCATGCTACTCTATTTCTATTAGCAATATAACTTCTAAAGGTGCGATAATATTTATAATTATCTCACTAAATGCTATAAATACTATTATTTAAGTCTATCCCGAGCTTTTCTGATTTTATTCAACTCCGCCCTGCAATGTGTAGTTTATGGATTGAGAATGATTTACCCTTAAAGTATCCCAAACGCTAAATTAACTCCCCTGCTTCCGCACATATTGGGTAAGAATAACAATCATCTGCCCCTCAATTTTCCCTTCGATTTGTTTTGTATTTCCTTCTACAAGTCGAATATTCTTTACCACAGTTCCCATCTTGGCATTTAAAGGAGCCCCTTTAACCTCCAAGGTGCGGGTTAATAAAATCGTGTCACCATTTTGTAATACACTACCATTGGAATCCAAATGTTGTTCTATTGCCACATGTTCTTCAAGGTCGCCAACAGCTTTAGCCCAATCTAAAAGATCATCCTCAAGGTACATCATATCTAAATTATCTGCTGCCCAAGATTCGTGCTTCAGACGGTTTAATAAACGCCACGTTACTACTTTTATCCCCGGTATTTCACTCCACATGGTTGTAGTTAAGCAATTCCATCGGGGTTCCAAATCTTCCTTTCTTTGTATCTGTGCTTCACATTTTTCACAAATAAGTATCGTACTATCCTCAGTATAGGTAGGCCGAGGGGATACTTCATATATTACCAATGGTGGATCTGACAAACATAATTCACATTTATTGCCACTACGTACGAGGAGTTGTTCTTCTAATTTCATAAATATTATTAAATGCTAAACTGCAAGTTAGGATAAATATCTACTTGAAAAAAATGGAGAAGTTATTTTAAATTAATATTAAAGGAAAATTACTGTTGACTCAACTAATAAATATATTTATTAAAATAATATTTTATTGCTTATTAAGTTGCCTGTGGCAAAGTAAAGGAAAACGTACTACCCCCACCCCATATACTATTTACTTCGATTATTCCATTATGGCGCTCGATAAAATCCTTACATAATAATAACCCTAACCCACTTCCTTTTTCTCCTTGGGTACCATAAGTGCTAAGGGGTGAAAGACTATTAAATAATTTCGGTAAATCCTCCTCCTGAATACCAGTCCCTTCATCCTGAACGGATATTTTAATATTGCCGTCCATATTAGCGACGGAAACTATAATTGTTTTTCCATTCGGAGTAAATTTAATCGCATTTGAAATTAAATTACGTAAAATAGTACTCAACATATTATTATCGGCAACCAAGAATTGATCTTCCGAAATTTCATTCACTATATTAATCTCTTTATTTAATATCACTTCAGAGAATAAATTCAGGATATTAAATACCAATTCCTTTAAATTAATTTTTTTGGGGTTAAACACAATTTCATTTTGTTGTGATTTCGCCCATTCCAATAGATTTTCTAATAGATCATAAGTAGAATTAGCTGTTTTATGAATTACTGTAAGTATTTCTAACAACTGCTTTGAATTGGATAAATCATTTCCTGAAATTAACAATTGAATTAAGGACTTAAATCCTCCAATAGGACCCCGTAAATCATGTCCAATAATCGAAAATAATCGATCCTTGGTTGCATTCAATTCTTTTAATCTCTGTTCAGATTCCCCTAATTGTATACATGCAATTCTCAACTCTAATAATTTAATTAATTGATTTGCTAAAGCCTGTAAAGCTTCTATTTGAGATTCTTCGAGTCTCCGGGGAACATTATCAATCACACATAAGGTACCTAAAGGAAATCCTTGGGGAGTTACCAAGGGTACTCCGGCATAAAAAACCACATTTGGATGATCCGTAACTAAGGGATTATCTTGAAATCTAATATCCTCTCTGGAATCTGGGACAATTAAGATATTGTCTTGATCTTGAATTGCATGGGCACAAAACGCATATTCTCTGGGGGTTTCATCAATTTCCAATCCATATTTTGATTTGAACCACTGCCGGGTTTCATCGATCAAAGTAACTAAGGAAATTGGGGTTCCACATATTTTAGAGGCCAAAAAGGTAATTTCATCATACTCCTCCTCCGGTAGGGTATCTAAGATAGAATAAGCTCTTAGGTTTTCTAACCGCTCCCTTTCATTAACTGGTATTGAAGGTGATATCATATCATATCATATCAACTAAAAAAAATGCCTACTTAAAATTAAGCATTGAAATTGATTAACAAAATATATTTATCAAACATTTAAGTTATTATTTAAAAAAAAACCAACGGTATATAGCACTGATTCGATTGAAAAAATTTTAATATTAAATAACTATTAGCCTTTATTTATAGGATTCTTTTACTTTTCTTGCTAAAAAAATATAAAATCCGATATTAATTAACATACTAATGGTATATACTGCATTAGTGGCATAGGCAGCCCCCCATAGCCCATAATTCAAAATACCGATATATGAAGCTCCAAGGCCAATTAATCCTAGAACAATGGTAAGCATGGATACCAATTTAAAATATCCCCTTCCGCTATATTGAGAGGAAATTAAAATAGAAAATGAATTTCCTATCACACTGATTAATAAAATCCTAAAAACCGGTATTGCAGATTCAAATTCAGACCCTCCTAAAAGGGTAATAATCAAGGGAGCTAAGAGCCAGGCCAAAGCACATCCAGCAATCATAACCCCAGTTACCCCCCAGATATAAATTCTGTGTTTTTCAAAAGATTTATTAGCACCTAAGGAAGTAATGTCCGCATTAAACTGTAAACTCACCATCGTAGGTAAAATCACCATCATATTAATAAGTTGGGAAGCAAATTGAAATATTCCTACTTCCGCAATTGGCATACTAGAAGTAATAATCAGCATATTAGAGGAAGTAATTAATAATCCTCCAACGGTATCGGTATGGAGCTTAAGTCCGCTTGCCCATAAACTCTTAAAGGTATTCAGTTGAAATACCCTAAACATCCCGGTTAATTTCAAAACTGAAACTATTTCAGTAATTCCCACCGATAAATTATACACCACCATTAATAGTAGAAATACAATAAAAGGAACTTTGAAAAATAATACTGCTGCATAGGCAGCGATAACATAAAGTATTAATCCGAATAATAATATTCTATTCTGCTTTTCCAGTTTATCTAAAGAAGCAAAAATAAAACTACTATATCCTTGCCATATCAAGGTGGGAGCCGTAATAAAAAAGAGTACATAATAAATTGCAGGGGTTTCTCCATATAATTGCGGATATCCCCAATATAATACAAATGCACTAATCCAAACGAGTATCGAAAGAATTGCACAAATACAGAGTAGGGTAAATATATTCTTTCGATAAAAAGAACTTGCCGACAATTGGGATTTTTGAATTTCGAAAACCAACACCCTACCAATACTAAATCCAGCAAGGGTTGCAAACGTAGCAACCACGGTATTTACGGCCGCTATATAACCTCTTCCTTCAGGACCGAAATACTGAGCCGTAAGAATAAAAGTCAGCATGTTTACTGCCAAACTTAAGACCCTGATGATTACTGAATAAGAAACCTTATGTAGCAAAATAATGATAAGTTAAAACATTTGTGGGGCGTATATTCAATAAATATAATTCCATAAATTTAAATATCATTCTATAAACTTTTTTATTATTGCAGGAACACCCGCCATTAATACCTTATCGGGCACATTGTCTTTTACAAAAGCTCCGCCGCCAATAACTGCCCAATTTCCGATCTGAATTCCTTCCCGAATGGAGCATCCTACCCCTAAATATGATCCTTCTCCGATAGATACATTTCCACTTACTGAAACTGAGGGAGAAAGGGTTACAAAGTCATGTAAAATTAAATCATGTCCAATAGAACAAAGTTGATTAATCACAACTGCTGTTCCAATTGACACATTCACCATAATAGCACATCCCGGACATATTACAGATCCTGGTCCGATTTGAAGTGAACGAGCACTATATATTACACTAGGATGAATAAGGGCTTCAGCGATATCCACCCCCGTTGCCAAGGTTTTTTCATACATCCGTTTGCGTAATGCTGAATCGCCCACAGCAAAAGTTACCTGATAATTTTCTACATTAATTTCTGGGTCTAAAATATCTCCTAACACCTTTACACCATCCGACATTTCCCCTTTCATTTCGGGTCGTAAGTCTAGATATCCTGCCACTGGAATTCCCAACGCCTCGCATAATACATTTACCTCACGGCCTAATCCACCGTTTCCCCAAATAAGCATGGGCTTAGGATTTCGCATTAGAATTATCGGTAGGTACTTAGAAAATGTGTGATAATTTCAGATATTTTATTTACTTCTTCTGGAAGTAATTCCTGATATAAGGGAAGACATAATACCCGTGAAGATATAGATTCCGATACAGGACAAGGCTCTCCTTTTAAATAAGGTAATTTATTTAAGGAGGGATAAAAATATCTACGCGTATTAATTTCGTTTTCTGCCAATTTGTTTTTTAACCTTAATAAACAATCTTCGGTTTCCAATATAATGGGGAAATATGCATAATTATATTCTACCTCCTCCGATAATTTTGGGAATTGTAATTTAAATCCAGCAAGGTTCTTTTGATATAATTCAGAAAGTAATTTACGCTGTAATATAAATTCAGGTACTCGAGGTAAATTACACAAGCCCATTGCTGCATGGAATTCCGAATTTTTACCATTAATCCCGATGGTAAAATAATCGTCCATATAATGCCCAAAGGTTTTATATAATTGTAATTTATCATTCAAACTTTTATCATGACAAATCATTCCACCGCCTTCTACGGTATGAAACAATTTGGTTGCGTGAAAGCTTAATGTGGATACATCCCCATAATAATAAATAGATTTATTTTTATATTTCACCCCAAACGCATGGGCTCCATCATAAATAACTTTTAAATTATACTGTTGTGCTATTTTTTGAATAGCTTCTACTTGACAAGGATATCCATACACATGGGTTGCTAAAATAGCGCAGGTGTTGGGGGTAATTAATTCCTCAATTTTAGTGGGGTCAATACAAAAAGTATTTTCTTCAATATCTGCAAAAACGGGGGTGGCACTCTCCCATAAAATCGCAGTGGTAGTAGCCACATACGAAAATGGGGTGGTGATAATTTCGCCAGTAAGCTCCATCGCCTTCAGAGGAATTTGCAAAGCGATCGTCCCATTAGAGGTAAACAAAAAATTGGGAACGTCTAAGTAAGCTTTTAATTGACCTTCGAGTTCCTTGGCAAGTGGCCCTTCGTTGGTCAGCCAGCAGCTTTCCCAAATTTTCTGCAAGTAAAAATTATACTCCTCCAAAGGAGGAAGGTATGCTTTTGTAACATTAATCATCTTCAGGCGATTGATCCAAACCCACAAAATGGTTTAGAATGCTTAATTTTCATATAAAATTAACAATTAAACCATAATTCTGGATTGTATTAAGCTATTCTATTCAGCCTTGGGTTGTTTTATTTCCGCATTGCCTCTACTTTTAAACTCGTAAATCTAATTTATGCACTATCCTTCTGCTGACAAAAGCCCTTCCTTACCGATTGTAATCCTACTCATCATTGGGATACTCCTACTCACAGTTTGGAAAATTCTTAGTGGATTAGATTTTTACGATTTTCCCTTTAATATTTTGTTATTGAAAGAAGGAAAACCTGAAGACAACTTATTAATACCCCTAACTATCGTTTTAGGCAATCTATGGGGTCAATATATTTCAGATAGTTATTTAAGTTATAAAATATTAGCAGCCTTATTGTTTTATGGAAAATTATTGCTTGCCTATCGTTCAGGAATAGTTGTATTTGAAAAAAATAAAGATTTTAAATATTTATTTTTATCCGGCGCAATCATCGCATTATCCTTTCAAGGATTTATTCCTGGGTACGATGCCTTTTCGGATATTATTTTAGTTGGATTTATCTATCAATTTATTCGTACGTATAAATACAAAAGAGGGGCAGATTATATATTATTAGGAATTGGCATAACCTTATGCACCTTCATTCGTTTACCCAATATTGTAGTAGGAATTTTAGCCTTATCTTTACTCTTATATCAATATCTAAAGAAAGGATTACCCCTCAAAGCAATTATTCTTTCTTATCTATATTTAATAGTTGGTGTTTTAGTTTCCTTAGGAATATTTTTTGCCCTATTTCCAGTATTTTCAGCCTATACAAATATTTTCTCAGAAATTAATAAAACCACTCAAAATGGCTCTCATTCCTTAACAGAAATCTTTGGATATTATATTCAAAACGCCGGGGATATATTCCTATATCTAATGACTTGTTTGGGAATGGGCGGAATTCTTGCCATCCTAAAATTAAAATTACCGCATAAATCATTTCAACTTACTGGAATATTTTTGTTTTTCCTGGCAGGGTTTATATTATTTTTAAAGGAAGCAGATTTTTTAAAAAGTTATTCCTTTTTCCTTTCAGGATTTGCTTTAGCGTTATTGATTGGAGAAGTATTATTTACTATTCCTAAAAAAGATTATTATTTAATAGGAATGGTTATAATCGTAATATTATTACCTGCTTTAGGATCTAATACAGGATTATTAAAAATTGGGGGAATGACACTTTTGTCCATTCCATTTTTATTAACCCAATACCGAAAAAAAAGTATCCCCACTGGAATTACCCAAGGTACAACTCAAATTTGGGAACAAGGCTTTTTAGGATTGATTGGAGTAGCATTCCTGTTAACCATCATTTGGAGTTATGGAGATACCCGTAAACCTTGGAAAAGAACTTATAAACTGGATGAATATCCTTTAACCGGTATAATGACTACCCAAGATCGGGTAACTTATTTAAGTAAATGGATTCCCGTTTTAAAACAAGAAATACAAGGAAAATCAGTATTATTATTAGGAGAAAGTGCAAATTTATTTCGATATGTATTACAGGTAGATCCCTTCCTCAAAACAAATTTTATTCAGGATTTATCCGAACCGAATTTTAGAAAATCATTAAAAACCAAATTACAAGAAACCAATGCTATTGATCCCATTATTATTTATTTTCCAGGATCAGCAAGAGTATCCGACTGGCCTTTAAATCTTTCGGATAATAATTGGAAAAATGCAGAAGATTTAAATAATTTTTCAGATTTCTTGCAAGAAAATGGAATGAAAGAAAATAGTAAAGAAGGATATGTGGTTTTTGAAAAAAATCTAGATACTACTTCGATTCCATTAAATGAAATAGAAAACCATAAATAATTATAGTAAATATAATTTTTACTTATCCACTATCCCATTTCCGCAGGACTTTCACAACCACATTAAACCCTGGACTTAACGGAGCCTCCAGAATGGCTGGTGTTTCTGAACCTGGTAAAGCTAATTCAATTCTGGCTGCATGTAATAAAAATCCATCATTTAAGGGACGTTCATCATGCAGGGAATCGAATTTATAATTTCGTTTAAAAAAAGAAAGAAATACATCCTTTCCGTTATATAATTTATCGCCCACAACAGGCATACCGGCTGCTAATAAATGTAGGCGAATTTGGTGCATCCTTCCTGTAATTGGGCTTGCTTCCAATAAAGTATAATGGCGAAATATCTCGCGAGTATTAAAAATCGTGATGGCTCGTTTTCCATTGGCATTATCCAAACGGACTTTACCATTTTGGGAATAAATCCCATAATCCATTAACTGATCTTTTAAGGTATGCTGTCCTTCAATTAAGGTTAAATAATATTTTTTTACTTCACGTTTTTGAAATTTCAGGGTAATGTTTCGATAGGCTGCTTCATGTTTAGCAATTAACATTACCCCCGAGGTAAATTTATCCAAGCGATGACATAAAATGGCAGTGGGTACATAACGAACTGCCATTTCGTGAATTGACAGTCGGGTAGCATCGCGTTCAGCAAGGCTGGAAATACCAGAAGGTTTATTAATGGCAATTATCTCCTCATTTTCGAATAAGATAATTTCCTCAATAGAATATACTCGAGTACTTTTTTTCATGAATAAATCCCTATGATCCATTGCCGATCCCGAATGGATTTCCGTATACGCCGATAATCGGGGCAATATTTTTCAACCCACGCCCAAAAACGGGGAGAATGATTCATTTCTTTTAAATGCATTAATTCATGAATAATTACATAATCAATTTGTTCTTTGGTTAATAAAATTAAATGCCAATTCAAATTTATATTTTGCAAAGAAGAACAGGAACCCCATTTACTTTGATGATTTTTAATTCGAAGTTGATTAAATGTTAATTGTGTGATTTCACTCCAATAATTCACCCGTTTTGTTAAATAGGTTTCGCTAATTTTTCGGGTTACCGCACCAATCATTTCTTTTTTCTTGGATAATGCTGCGGATGGGGCTGTAATTTGTAATTCTGCATTACGGTAATGATAATGATAAGAGGTACCCGGAATAATCGTAACGGGAGTGGGTACCCCAAATATCTCAGTGTAAGTATCGGCAAATTGAAGAAATCGATTTTTTTCCTGCCATCCCGAAAGGTGACGGAAATAATTCCCTTTTATCCATTTCTCATTTTGCTGAATAAACAGGTGATCTTGGGGACTTAATTGTCCATTCGTAGTTTCTACCAATAAAAATTCCTCCAAGAATCGTAGGGAGATTCTTCGTGCACGTCCTTTACGAATCTTCAAAGGAATTTGAAGATCTGCAAGTTTAAGTACATTATCGTTTACTGTCAATCGAATCGTTTTAAGGTGAAAGTAAAAGTAGAACCTTTTTCGGGTTCGCTTTCCACCAATATTTTTTCTCTGTGGGCTTCTATTAAATGTTTAACAATAGACAATCCCAGGCCGGTTCCTCCTCCTTCACGAGAACGACTTTTATCTACCCGATAAAATCTTTCAAATAATCTTGGTAAATGTTCAGGGGCAATAGGTTGACCTTGATTTTTGACTCTAATAATTACTCGTTTCCCATTATGTTTTTGAAATTCTACGGAAACAATTCCCTGAGGGTCTCCATATTTAATGGCATTATCTACCAAATTAATTAACACTTGCCGAATTCTTTCCCGATCAGCATGTACCTGAAGTAATTCATTACCATTGGAAATTAATTGCAGTTTAATGGATCGCCCTTTTCGAGTAAGCTTATTTTCTAAGGATTCAAATACTTCGAGGATTAAGTCATGCAATCGAAATCCTTCCATGTGCATTTGTAATTGTCCGGTTTCGAGTTGAGAAATAATTAACAAATCTTTTACTAGATTATCGAGACGGTCGGCATGTTTTAAAGCTTTTTCGAGGAAGCTTCGATTTACTCTTTCATCTTCCAAAGCACCTTCTAATAAGGTATCAATAAATCCTTGAATAGCGAAGATGGGCGTTTTTAATTCATGAGATACATTCCCTAAAAATTCACGGCGGAAGGTTTCAATTTGTTTTAGATTTTCAATTTCATTTTCATATTCAGAACGAAGGTGGATCAGGCTATTCTCTAAATCTGCGAGTACATCATCCGTTAAATCTGCAGGATTTCCTTTTCCTTCCTGAATTCGATTTCTAAACTCCCGTAGCGGTTGAAGGGTTTTTTTATCCATCCATATTCCGGTAATAAGACCAGAAATTAATCCGGCTGGAAGTGCATACCCAATTGCGAATTGCCAATTCACCCCTGCGAGGAGCAAAGCAATAAATACCAAAAATGTTGTGCAAAAACCGGAGACCCAGCCTACAGTTTTCCCCCCTGCAATAAAGGACATGAATAAAAATTAATTCAGGGCAAACTTGTACCCTACCCCACGAATTGTTTGAATATAATCATCCCCTAATTTTTCTCGGAGTTTCCGAATATGTACGTCAATGGTTCTATCCACTACCAAAACATCTGGTCCCCAAATATTTTCCAATAATATTTCTCTCGGAAAAACTTTACCGGGACGAGCAGCTAAAAAATATAATAATTCGAATTCTTTTTTAGGAAGAGAAATAGGATGCCCGTTTTTATACACTAAATATTCATCCCGGATAATTTCCAAGTCTAAAACTTTTAAATGATGTTCCGGTTGATTTTCATGTTCAATTCCTCTTCTGAACATCGCCCTAATTCTACTTAACAGAATTCTAGGTTTAATCGGTTTGGGAATATAATCATCGGCACCTGCTTCAAATCCTGCGAGTTCAGAATATTCTTCTTCTCTAGCGGTAAGAAAAACGATATATGTTTTTTTACCTTCAGGGGTATCCCGCATACGTCGGCAGGTTTCAATTCCATCTAATTTCGGCATCATGATATCTAACAATACCATATCCACCGGATTAGATTTTAACAAGGCAATTGCTGCTTCTCCGTCAGAGGCTTTTAAAACGGTGTATCCTTCCTTTTCCAGGTTATATTCCAGGAGTTCCAGAATATCTTTCTCATCATCTACGATGAGGATTTTTTGTTTTTGCATAAATCGGGTAGTTACCATTGCAAAAATCTCTGAAACCTATTAGCAGAATGATGCAAAATTATTAAGAGAAGTTTAATTCAATAATTCTTTTACTTTAGCTTCGAGGGCTGTACCCCGCAAATTCTTAGCTACAATCTTTCCTTCACGATCCAACAGCAAGGTAAAAGGAATTCCGGTAACTTGATACAGCTTCGCTGCCTCACATTGCCAATATTTCAAATCCGAAACCTGTGTCCAGGTTAATTTATCCTGATCAATGGCTCTTACCCATGCTGCTTTATCCCGATCTAAACTTACCCCCAGAATTTCAAACCCTTTGGATTTAAACTCATTATATACTTTTACCACATTAGGATTTTCCATTCTGCAGGGACCACACCAAGATGCCCAAAAATCCACCAACAATATTTTTCCTCTAAAATCAGATAATTTAACTTGCTTACCATTTACATCGGGCAAAGTAAAATCGGGAGCAGTTCCACCTTCATTTAAAGATGCCTGGGCTTTTGCTTGTGCTTCCATCTGACTCACCCGACTTGCCCATTTTTGAATTTCAGGATCTTTGGGATGGGATTTAGAAGCATCTGCCCAAACATGTTTAAATGCTTCTGGATTCGATACACTTCCAGAATTACTACCACTTAATCCTGCTAAAGCGGCCAATCTAAATACCCGTAGATTTTCTGGATATTGGTTACCCATTCTTTTTTTCAATTCTTCATATTTACTAATTAAATCAGCTCCTTTAATTCCATTGGAAGATAAAGCCTCAAAAAATTGCGTTGCATTACCGGAGAAATAAGGAATATAGGCTAAGGATGGATCTTGCAAATCATATTCAGAAAAGTAAACTTCTTTATAATAATTTACTTCAGATCCATATTTCGCTTGAAGCTCAGCATCAAATGGGCGAAATTTAAAAAACCTCGCTACCCGACCCGTAAAACCTCCGGCAGCAATCACAGAATCTAAATAAGCTAACTGATCACGGGTTAATCTTCCAACAACCTCGCTCAATTCCTGCAC
>RFSG01000077.1 GCA_009924095.1 Sphingobacteriia bacterium | reverse complement strand
GATCAATTAAATGATGCCAGTCGTAATAATCAGTTAACAACCGGAGAAGCCTTAGAAGGTGCTTATGTAGAATTCAGAAATGTAACCGTTAGTGCAGTTTCTTATTTCAGCAGCAATACACGTGTGAGTTTTGATATTACAGATGGTTCTGGTGGTAAGATAAATGTGTCAGATCGTTTCCTTTGCCAACGTATGTCCAATGCATCTCCTAATCCAGGTACTTATACCCCTCCAACCGTAGGCGATGTGATTGATACCTTAAGAGGAATTATTATTCACTCTATCAACAATTGCCCGGGTACAAGTGGACGTGGATATGAAATCCACCCTTTCAAATCATCTGATATCGTTTTTGGCGCTCAGGCACCTACTATCAGCAATATTCAGCGCACGCCTATCACGCCAACCTCTTCCCAAACTGCTACCATCACTGCAACAGTAGTAGCAAACGGTGGAAACACCTTAACTTCTGTAGTATTGAATTATGCAGTAGGCGTTGGAACATCTACTTATACCCAAGTAACCATGACCAACACTAGTGGTAGTACTTGGAGTGGAGTTATTCCTGCTCAAGCCAATACTTCTTTTGTTAAGTATTATCTAACTGCTACAGACAATGCCTCTTTAACTTCTAATGTTCCTGCAGTACCTTCTAACAATAATCCTTTGTTTTATATTGTTGACGACAATGGAACTAGTATCTATGATATCCAATATACACCTTACTCTGATGGAAATTCAGGCCTAAGAGATCTAACGGTTACGGTTACTGGTGTGGTAACTGCAACTGCAAACGACTTAGGGTATGTATTTATCCAACAAGAAAATAAAACAGCCTGGGCAGGAATCATGTGCATTGGAACGGGTTTAAGCACAGTTACACAAGGTCAAAAAATTACCGTTACCGGAACTGTTAAAGAAGATTTCGGAATGACTCGTTTGGAAAACATCTCCTCAGTAACTCAGGCTGGTACCGGAACGATTACTCCGCTTCAGTTGAAAGACACCACCTTCACTACTTATAACTATACCGGCAATGAATCTTATGAAGGAATGTTGGTTACTATTTTACCAGTATCAGGTCCTAAATTAAAAGTAGTAGACTGGAATTGTGACAATAGTGTTACCCCTACTACCAATTTTGGAGAATATCGTTTAGGATCTGATACCTTGTCGCCAAACGTTGGAACCCGCGTTTTAGCGGGTCGTCAAAGCACTTCTGCTTTTTCTTCCCTGAATGTATCTTATGTAAATGATTTAATCTGGCAAACTACTGATGGTACCATGAATGCAACTCCGTATGTGGTTACTACTGGTCTTCCATTTGATAGTGTTTCCGGTATCATTTACTATAGCTTTTCTAACTTAAAATTATTGCCTCGTAATAATGCCGACTTCTTTGGAGGTCCATTAGCAAGAACCTCTGTAATTGAAAATGCCAACTTAAGTGTTTATCCTAATCCTGCTCAAAATCAGGTAACCCTTCAGTGGGACAGCAATGCGGGAATTGAGGCTTACCAAATCCTGGACATTTCAGGAAGAGTGTTGATTTCTAATAAGGTGGATACAACTGCTGGAATGGAAAAAATCTCTTTAGATAAATTGTCTTCTGGACTTTACCTTCTATCTGTTCAACAAGGAGATGCTCGTCAAGTAATCAGACTTCAGGTTACTCGTTAATTATCTTTTTCGGTTGAACGCAGTAAAATTTTCTATTCGTCCATATGGGGAGTTTCGGGTTTTCCTGAAATTCCCCATATTGGCGTTTTTGGTATTGATGGCTTTCCTCTCGTGTCGTAAAGGGGAAATTCAAAACGCTGACCTTCCCGATACCCGTTTGTTTTTAGATCAAATTCAATTACCCGATTCTTCTCGTTTAATTACCCGAGTGGAATTACATTGGTTTGGAAGTGTAAGAAATGGATATATCACAGGGTATGAAGTTTCCTCAGATGGAGGGGCTTCCTGGGGATTTACCGTAAGAACCGATAGTACGTTTGTTTTCCCAATCCCTACTGGTAATCAAAACACGATAATTAATTTTCAAGTACGATCCATTGACCAATTAGGTAGGAGAGACGCATCTCCTGCAGTATTAAATATCCCAATACAAAATACACCCCCAACTTTAATACTTAGAGATTCTATAAAAGATACTGTATTTACCGTTCTTTCATTTGCAATTCAGGCAGGTGACCCTGACGGAGTTGAAACTCTGGATTCTATTTTAATTAGATGTAATGGTAGCGATTGGATTTCAATTCCAGCTACAACAGAAATTATTACCATCGTTCCCGACAACCCTCAACAAATTGGGGCAGGTTCGGCAAAAATATTAAGAGGTACTACTGCATCCCTTTGGCCAGTTAGGCTTCCTTCCCTCTTCGTTGGAGGGCAAAACCAAATTGAAATTCAAGCTCGGGATCAATCCTCAGCACTAAGTCCGATCGTTCAATCGGTTTCTTTTTATCTCAGAGCAATCTCCTCAGATTTATTATTAATAGATGCATTCTCTTCTGGCGCAGATGCTCGTCAAACCTATACCAAAGCCATTCAATCGGTTTACTCCTCAGGTTTTGACTTGCTCCCTTTATATGATAGTAACCGAAAATATTTTCCTACATATTGGAATCCGGCCTTTAGTCAATTGATTAATCTATACGATAAAGTAATCTGGTATAGCAATAAAAGTGCTTATGCCGGAACCGACCAGTCTTCAGGATTGGTATTGGAAACGGCTACCAGCCATTTGCAAAACTGGTTAAATGTGGGCGGAAAATTATGTGTGATCCAAAGCTTACCCGCCATTGATACCAATAATTATTTTTCCTTTTCCAGCCCTGTTTTTAATCTCTTGCCAGCAGATTCAATTTCTACTTCTATTGGGCAAGCAAGAATTCAAACCGATAGTTTAATTGTTCCTATTTCCGGTAATTATCCTACCCTTACTGCTTCTGCATTTTTAGTACAGGTATCTCCCTTTTGGCCTAAACCAGGAGCTGAACCTTTGTATCAAGCTAAATTAAGTTCGGTAGGAGGATGGACAGGCCCCAATTATGTGGCAGCCAGAACCCGATGGACAAATGGTAAACCTCAACTTATCTATTTTAGCTTTTACTTAACCAACAAAATAATCTTCAGCAATTCTTTAATGAGGTATTAAATCAGGAGTTTAATTGGTGAAAACAGGATTTCTTTTTTTATGCTTCTTCTGTTGTTTGGGTTTTAACATCACTGCTCAAACACAAATTAATTCCGCTATGCTTACCGGTGTAGTAATGGATGAAGTTACTGGAGAAACCTTACCCGGCGCAACAGTTGTAATCGTAGGTACTTATTCCGGTGCCAACGCAGATGAAAACGGCAAATATGTAATTAAAAATATTAAACCCGGAGAATACACCGTGCGGGTTACTTATATCTCCTATGCTGAAAAGTTGTTAACCGGAATACGATTAACTGCGAATGAATCCAAAACTTTAAATGTAAAAATGCAAAGTGCTGAAGCCACCTTAGGTACTGTGGTGATTGAAGGAGAAAAAAATATGGTGGACTTGGAATCAGGTCGTTCGGAGGTGAAAATCTCACAAGAACAATTAAAAGACATGAACACCCGGGATGTACAATCTGTAGTCGCTTTGCAGGCAGGGGTAAGCAAAACCCCCGACGGTCTCCAAATCCGGGGAAGTCGGGTATATGAAACCCAATATCTGATTGACGGAATTAATGCACAGGATAAATTAGCCGGGACTGGCTTTGGAGTGGAAGTAAATTCAAATGCCCTGCAGGAAATTCAGGTAATCACCGGTGGGGCAGGAGCAGAATTTGGAGATGGAACTTCCGGAGTAATCTCTACCAAAATCAGAGAAGGAAGTAATCGTTTCCATGGAGGAGGAAGTTATCTCCGCGATAATTTTGGGTTCTTCAATTATCTTAAATCTAATCCCAACAATTTATATGTAAATCCTAATACTGGCGCAAGTTGGAATACCGACATCTTTAATTTTAATTTCTCCGGTCCTATTAAAAAAGATAAACTGTTTTTCTTCTTAGGAGGATCGGTTGAAACTTCAGATGAATTTATGAGTACCACCATTCGGGAAGAAAATCCCGGACTTACCGGTACTGCCAATCAATTACATTCTTCTTTAGTGAAACCTGTAAGTTTTATGGATGATGAATTTTGGGCTCCTCGACAAGATAATAAATGGTCGGGTACTTTGAAATTAACTTGGAATATTAAACCAGGGATGAAACTATCCTTCACCCAACAAAGTAGCTTAAACATTAACCAAAATACCCGTAGCCTTCAGATTATCGGAAATGATGCCATCATGACGCCCGGGTTTCAGTATGCATTTTCTCAGAATTTAGACAATGCAGCAACCTATACGCACCGAAGTAATCTGTCTGTGTTAAATTACAAATGGCTATTTTCCGATCAATGGAGTTTGGATGTTACGATGGGTAGGAGTTTTATTAACCTGAGAGCAGATGCTAATGGACGTCCTTTCAGGTCTTCTACGATTGATCAGATTTATGATCCAAGCTCTATCGTTACTAACCCGGTTTCTGTTTACAATCCGGGTGATTCTGTGGCTTATGTTTTTCCAGGTCCTGGATTATATAATAATGGAGGGATATCGCCCCTGTGGCATGATCACTATACTCAAGAATATACCTTTCGACCAAAATTCTCTTGGCAATCTTTAAATAAAATTCATTACATGAGTTTTGGTTGGGAACATCAGGAACAAGCCTATCAATGGGCAGATGTTACTCGTCCTTGGATCGGTGCACCCATTAAAATTAATGATACCCTTACTTTACCTTCCACCCGCATCGGTTCCTCAAGTGATGTGTGGAGAGTGAAACCCTCTACAGGTGGATTCTTTTATAATGACCAAATTCGATATAAAGGAATTATTGCAGATTTAGGCGTTAGGTTGATGTACTGGTCTCCAGGTAAATTCGCACAAGAGGCAGTAGATAATCCTAATGCTCCTGTAACCCAAGGTGTGAGAGATCAATACCTCAAACAAACCGTCGAAATCGGAGGCCGTGGGTATAAAGCCAGAATCCTCCCACGTTTGAATGTAACCTTCCCTGTTTCGGATAATCATACGCTTTACTTCAATTACTCTCACTCCACTCGCCTTCCGCATCCTAGATTTGTATATGCAGGGTTAGATCCTTTTTATCAGGATAGATCCTTTTTATCTAACCTCGGAAATCCTGCTATTAATCCTGAAGTTTCGGTCTCTTATGAAGTGGGGTTGAAAAGCCAAATCACTTCTAACCTAGTGATTCAAGTGGCGGCTTTTTATAAAGATCAATATGATTTTATTGTAAGTAGAAGTCTCTTGATTAAAGACCAAAGTGGTCGTTTGGTAACCAAGAACTTTTACATCAATCAGGATTATGCCCGTATTCGAGGATTAGAAGTTACCCTGAATCAAAGGGTAAGTCAGTGGTTGAGATTTAATTTTAATGCAGGATATCAAATTGCAACGGGTAAATCTAATACCGCCGCTGAATCCACCCTTCAAATCCGTACCACCGGAAACATCACCGCTACTAAGGAACAATTCTTAGCTTGGGACCGACCCTTCGACCTAAAATTTGCCACTATCTTAAAAAGTGATTCCGCCTTCCATATTTGGAAAATTCCCTTGACAAGATTTAGAGTATTCTGGACCATGACCTACAAATCTGGTATCAGGTATACTGGCGTACGTCAAAATGGAACGGAACCGGGTGGACGACCTATCTATGAATATATACCCGGACAATCCTACCAATTGCTTGGACAAGCTTGGTTCTGGACTGATTTAAAGATCACTAAAGATATCCCCTTAAAAGGAAAACAATCCTTCTCCCTGACAGTTGAAATCAGAAATATCCTCAACAATAAAAATTCATCCATTGTAAATCCAATTACCGGAAAAGGGTATAAAAAAGGTGATCCGTTAATGAATACCTATAGAGATCCTAATTACCCTAATCCTCAAGATGGAGGATTGCCTCCTTTTGACCCTTCTCGTTGGCTGGAACCTCGGCATTTTATGTTTGGAATAATATACCAATTCTAATGAGATATTGTATCTATACCATAGTATTGGGAGTATTGTTCGGACTTGGGTTTTCAGTCTCAGCCCAATTAATGCCCAATTTAGGAGGGCAACGTGTGGGGATTTCAGCCTTAACTTTTTTAAAAACAGAAGTTAGCCCAAGAATGATGGCAATGGGCGGATCTCAAATAGCTTTGCCCGGCGATGCGTATGCCATGCAATGGAACCCGGGTGCTATAACTTCTTTGAAGGGACCCACTTTTTCTATCTCTAATGGCCTACTCACTTCTGGCTTGCAACATAGTTTTGCAGGGGTTATTCTCCCCAATAAAAAAGATGGTGCATGGAGTATGTCAGCTACTTCCTTAACCGGAGGTGAAATGAAACGAAGAACTGAATTTCAACCGGAGGGAACGGGGGAAACTTTTTATGCGGGGTATGTGAGTACAGGAGTAGGATATGGTCAGAAGCTTACCGAAATGTTTAGTTGTGGGGTTAATTTGAAATATGTGGGAGAATATTTTGACTTATATCAATCCCACACCCTCGTCGCCGATCTTGGATTTTTGTATCAAACCGATTTTAGAGACCTCAAATTTGCTGTTACCCTCGCTAATTTTGGAGGTAACTCAAGACTTCAAGGAGATATTACGCCAAGTGTATTCTCGAATAAAGCCACAGCCTTGGATAAATACTCCGTTCCAGCAATCTTTAGAATGGGGTTCTCCCTTCGTCCTCTGAAAACTATTCCTGGTTTCTTGTTTCATGCTCAGGTAGATCATCCAGGAGATAATGCAGCCAATCTGCGCTTTGGGATGGAATACAATCATAAAGACCTGCTGTTTTTACGAACAGGATATCGGGTAAATGTGAAAGATCAAGCCTTACCCACCGCTGGAATTGGCCTACGTACCCGTGTCGGAAAATATCCTTTTACGATTGAATATGCCACAGACCCCCATCAAAGATTAGGATGGTATCACCGTTTAGGATTGTCGTTAACCTTGTTCGCTGAAACCCGATGAAATTGAAATTCTATATTTTGTGGTTCAGTCTTGGCCTTGTTGCTTGTAAAGGGTTTACGGGTGAAAAAACAGATTTATCTTTTATCGAACAACCCGTTGGTGCCAATGAATTGGTAGCTTTAATACCTATTCAACCACCCCTTTCTGGCTTCATGACCTTATCCGATGTTTGTGCCGGATTTGATGAGTTATTATATGTGGTGGATGCAGGTAATGAAGAAATAAAATCATTTGATGAATCCGGTAGATTATTAGGTACCTTGAAATTAAGAGGAGTTACCCAAGTAGTTCAAACTCGTAATCTGGATTTACTGGCTGCAGGTCGTTTAGATACATTTATTAACGGTTCGCTTTATAGTCTTCCAACCATTTATAGAATTCGATTAATCAACGGAAGTTTGTATGGACTTGCCCATGCCATCATACAAAACAAAGTTATTCACCCTTTATATTTTAGAACCTCCGTTTCGGCTACCGATACAGCCGTAAGTTTTCAAGATATTGGCGTGTTAGCGGACAATAGTTATTATGTGGTTAGAAATGGTAACAATAACGCTATTAGCCAGATTGGCGGACCGGAAGATAACATATTGAAGTTTTCTGGAGCAGATGTTTTTCTTTCTCCCGTAAATGTTCAAACGCAAGCAGGGCTTTATGCCGATTATTTCCGCCGGCCTTTAAGTCTGGCGACCCGAGCCCAACCTCCTCAATCCCCAGTAATAAATGCCTCCGGAGATTTTATCGTAGGAATGGCCGATCCTAGCGCAGCTTTTAAACTTCAATACATACGCTATATCAGTACCAATGATGGGGCTAGTTATGAAGTGCAAACCTCTTTCCTAACTGCTGATTATTCCAAAGCTGATGGGGCTGCCGGACAACCCAATAGATTCTCAAGACCTGTTGCAGTAACCATCACCGGAGATGGAAGCAATTTGGTGTTTGTTGCCGATCAAGATAAAGATTCCGTGTATCAGTTTTTATTAAATGGACTAGAAGGGGTTACCCCTCCTCCAGGGGCAGAAAGTAATCGTTATGTTAAGATTTCTGTTGGAGGTACAGGTTCAGGTTTAACTCAATTTAGACAACCGAGTGCACTCGCTTGGCTCAATAAAACACTTTATGTCGCCGACGTTGGCAATGGCAGAGTGTGTCGTTACAAACTCAGCACCGATTTTCGCTAAACAGTTTAGAATAATTCGTGATAAAGAATATTTTTGCGCTCAATAGTAAGTAAGGTCTAGAAGTAAGGATTTCCTTTTTTCAAAAATCTACCTGCTATTGCAGGCTTTTTCTAAGTATTCAAGTCTGCTTGCTTTTTTGTTTTGAACTATACTGAATTGTATACATAAACTATGAGTTTTAGGATAGGTACGCTAGTCCTGTTAATGTTGGTGGGGATTTCTACCAAATTATCAGCACAAAAAATTGAAAAAGGGTTGGAAGCCCTCAAGGTCTTTAATTTTGCTACAGCTAAAGAAGTGTTTGATAAAAACATGAAGAAAAATCCAACAGGTGCTTCCTTCGGATTTACCAAATATTATCTTACCCCAAATACCCCTTTCTTTAATTTAGATTCTGCCCGATTCCATTATCAAAACGCCAAAGAATATTGGGCAACTTTGGAAAAGAAGGATAAAGAGGAATTAGCAGAAATTGGCATCAACGATATAACCCTGGGTCAACTCAATAGCCAACTATCTCAAGGCGCTTTTGATCTCGCAAAAAAAACTTCTACCCTCGAAGCCTGGAAGTTTTTCCTCAAAACCTATCCAGAGGCTACTCAAATACCCGAGGCTACTTCCCTGAGAGATCAACTCGCATTTCAAATGGCAAAAGAAAAAGATACCTGGGAAGCCTATCAATCTTTTTATGAGGAATTCCCAGAAGCAAAACAGAAAAAAGAAGCCTTTGATCTTTATGAACTTCGTCTCTTCTCGGTAAAAACTCAATCCAATATTCCTGCTGTCTTTGATGAATTTATTAAGCGATATCCTGAAAATTCTTATATACCAATCGCAAAGGATTCCTTATACAAATTGGCAACGGCATCCGGCGAAGTAGCCAATTATATTACTTTTATTCGGACCTATCCTGATAATCCCAATGTATTAAAAGCTTGGGAAGAAGTATATCATCTGAGCATAGATTTTACCCCGGAAGGATATGAATCTTTACTAAAAAATTATTCCGATTATCCCCATAAATCTGCAATAGAAGAAGAATTAGCATTATCTAAGTTGGATTTATTGGTGATTCGTAAAGATGCTCAATATGGGTATTGTGGATTGGACGGAAAAGTAGTAGTAGATTTCAATTACGATAATGCAGATCCATTTATCAATGGATTAGCTCGTGTGTATAAAACGGGTAAATATGGCTTTATCACGAAAAGTGGAAAAGAGGTAATTCCGCCTGCTTATGAAGATGCTGAACCTTTCCAGGAAGGATTAGCCGTAGTGAAGTTAAATGGTAAATATGGAGCGATTAATCCTCGGGGAATATTGGTGGTTCCCTGTAAATATGAGGAACTAGAGGCGTGGTCAGAAGGACTTGCTCCTGTTCAAATTGGGGATTATTATGGTTACCTAGATAAAAAAGGAAAACTATCTATCCCTGCCAGATTTGAAGCCGCAGAACCTTTTAACAATGGTTTAGCCATGATTAAATTAGATGGGAAATATGGTTTTATTAATCGGGCGGGTCAAATTACCATCAGTTGTGCTTATGATTGGGCGGAAGCTTTTAGCCCGCAAGGATTAGCCCGTATCCGCAAAAATGAAAAATTCGGAATCTTAACCCTTACCGGACAATTATTAGTTCCTGCTGAATATGATCAAATTGAACCCAAGTTTAACGCAGGATTAGCCATGGCAGTAAAAGCTGGCAAGTTCGGTTTTATTGATACTACGGGAGTGCTGCGTATTCCTATTTTATATGATTATTCCGCCAGTATTCAACTTAAAGGAGGATTTCAGGACGGATTGGCGAAAGTGGAACAAAACAAAAAATTCGGATTTATCGACACTTCCGGTAAGGTAGCTTTCCCACTTCGTTATCCCGATCTTCAATATTTTAGCGAAGGATTAGTAGGGGTTAAGATATTAGGAAAATGGGGCTTTGCAGACCGCACCGATAAACTTGTAGTGAAAGCTATTTACGATCAAGTGTTTCCGTTTCAACAAGGACTAGCACGCGTAGTTAAAGCAGGAAAAACCGGATTTATCAATCTCAAAGGAGAAGAAATTATTCCCCTGAATTTGCCTTCTGCTGAGGATGTGAAGAATGGTGTCATTTTATATCAACAAAATGGAATGACAGGAATATTATCCATAACAGGTAAACCTTTGATGGCACCCGAACTCGATGACTATACTTGGATTAACAACGAGATTTTACAGGTGAAAAAAAGTGGACGACTGGGGTATTGGAAACTATCTGAACAATCTTGGCTTTGGGAAGAACCCACCCCCCAAAAGTAATTTCCCTCGATTCGCTTTTGGTTTTATTCTAAATTAAGACCTTTTTTTGGGCAGACTGATTTCCTTTGTTTGTGCCCAATCTATTTTGAGTATTTTTGAACCGTTTTGGCTTGATAACTAATTATGAATTTTGAATTAACCGAAGAACACTTAATGATCCAACAGGCAGCTAGAGAGTTTGCTCAAACTGAACTGTTACCCGGAGTAATTGAACGTGATGAACATCAGAAATTCCCCCACGAGCAAGTGAAAAAGATGGGAGAATTAGGATTTTTAGGCATGATGGTAAGTCCCGAGTATGGAGGGGGAGGAATGGATACCATTTCTTATGTGTTGGCAATGGAAGAAATAGCCAAAGTAGATGCTTCTTGTGCCGTGATTATGTCGGTTAATAATTCTTTGGTATGCTGGGGATTAGAAAACTTCGGTACCGAAGAACAAAAACAAAAATACTTAACCCGTCTGGCTACCGGAGAAATTATCGGTGCCTTCTGTCTCTCTGAACCTGAAGCCGGTTCGGATGCCACTTCCCAACAAACTACTGCCATTGACCATGGGGATCATTATGTGGTAAATGGTACCAAAAACTGGATTACCAACGGAGGTAGCGCCTCTGTTTATCTGGTAATGGCACAAACCAACCGGGAAGCTGGTCACAGAGGAATTAATTGCCTAATCGTGGAAAAAGGAACTCCCGGATTTGAAATCGGTCCTAAAGAAAACAAATTAGGAATTCGCGCATCTGATACCCATACGCTTCAATTTAATGAGGTGAAAGTTCCTAAAGAAAATAGGATAGGGGAAGAAGGATTCGGCTTTAAATTCGCCATGAAAACCTTAGGCGGTGGACGTATTGGTATTGCAGCACAAGCCCTAGGTATTGCTGCTGGCGCTTATGAAATTGCTTTGGCATATTCTAAAGTTCGTAAAGCCTTTGGAACAGAAATTATGAACCATCAGGCAATTCAATTTAAACTGGCGGATATGGCTACCGAAATTGATGCTGCTCGTTTACTTTGCTTGAAAGCTGCTTGGGAAAAAGATCATCACCTCGATTATAATATGAGTGGATCTATCGCTAAACTTTTCGCCTCCAGAACCGCGATGGCAGTTGCCTCCGAAGCGATTCAAATTCACGGAGGAAATGGATATGTAAAAGAGTATCACGTAGAGCGTTTTTTACGTGATGCAAAAATCACGGAGATATATGAAGGCACCTCTGAAGTACAAAGAATTGTCATCAGCCGGGGGCTATTAAAAGGATAATTTATTATTTGCGCTTTTTCTTTTTTCTCAAAGACGCCATCCTGTATGGCGTTTTTTTTTGGGGGTTGTTTGAGGTGGAAAGGGTCTATGGTTAATTAGCCCAGGTTTAAGTAGCCCCCGGTTTAAACCGGGG
>RFSG01000076.1 GCA_009924095.1 Sphingobacteriia bacterium | reverse complement strand
ATACCCCATGTATTGTCCATAGGCAAGATCATTACTTCCCCCGAGAAGAATCACCGTTTTATTTGCTTGAACAAAAACACTAACCACATGGGCTAATGCGTCGTAATAGTCGAATAGTTTATCTTTTTTTTGAAGATTTCCGAGGTCGGCAACTTTAACACGTTCCACAGGAAGGCTGAGTTTATATAGGTACCGTCGAATAACATCGGGGGCCATGGCAGCGCCTTTAATGCCAGTTGTGCCACGGTCTTCGTCGCATCCAATCAACAGGATGTCAGCATGTTCCCAATCTGGAAAAATGCCACCATTAATTTGTACTACTGAGTTTCCCAGTCCACCGGGTTTAAAATCCCGAATTGTATAAAGGCTTTCGTCGCTGAGTGGGCGAAAGAAATAAGAGATGTCCATTAGTTATTCGGGTTATACCGATACGGATTTCTAACTTTGAGCAAAGATAACCAAAACCATGAGCATCCTTTTGACCGGAGCTACCGGATTTTTAGGGAGACATACCCTTCACGCCTTAAAGGCTAAGGGATATGCGGTAAAAGTGTTGGTACGTAATCCAACACTAATTGCCCAGGATCCCCTTTTTGCAGGAGTAGAAATAATACCCGGAGATTTATGGGATATGGAGGCTCTGCGTGAGGCTACGAAAGATATTACGGGGGTGCTTCATGCCGCTGGAATGGTAAGTTTCAAACCTAGAGATTGGGCGGAAATGTTAAGGGTGAATGCTGGTGGAACGGCTAATTTAGTCAATCAATGTGTAGGACTTCCCTTGAAAAAATTTGTGTATGTGAGTTCTATTTCTGCCTTAGGGAGAAGTGCGGGGGGGGGGAATATTGATGAGAAAACGGCATGGAATCCACAGGATAAAAATTCTGGTTATGCCCGCACAAAATATTTAGGAGAATTAGAAGTTCATAGAGGCATAGCCGAAGGATTGCCTGCAGTAATTGCACAACCTGGGGTTATTTTAGGTGCTGGGCATTGGCATTCTGGCTCTCCGAAATTGTTTCATTTAATTGCTTCTGGCATGCCCTTTTATACGCATGGCGCTAATGGTTTTGTGGGTGTTTCGGATGTGGCTTCCGGACTTATTCATTTATTAGAAGGAAGTGATCAGCAAGGGGAAAATTATATCTTGGTAAGTCAGAATATTACTTATCAATTATTATTTTATTGGATGGCGAAAGAATTAAATTGTCGCGCTCCCTGGATTCGATTATCTCCTTTTTGGGCAAGTTTTATTGGTACTATTTCGGAGGGATTTGCCCGAATAACGGGTACCTCCCCAATTATGACCCGTGAAACCGCACGATCTTCCTCAAGAACCTATACCTACGATGGCACCTTATTTTGTCGAAAATTTGGATTTACCTATGAATCCATTGAATCCGTAATTCAAAGCACTGCTCAACACTATTTAATTGACCATGGAAATAAAAATAAACGGTAATCCTAAATCAATTCCTGCTGAAACTCGTACGGTAAAAGACATCTTACTATTGGAAGGATTTGTTTTACCCATTAAAGGAATTGCGGTTGCAGTAAATGAAAAGTTAGTTCCGCAATCTGAATGGCAGTTAACGGAAATACAGGAACAAGATCGAGTAGATATTCTTACTGCATTTCAAGGAGGATAAAATTTATCCGTGGATAAAAATCATTCTTCCTTGGGATTAATTAATAATATCAGTTAATTACCCCATAATTTGAACTGAAATATTTATTTCAGGGAGATGGCTAAAATTTTAATTCTAAACTTAGTTACTAATTAAGGTAGGATTTTGTCGGCTAACTTGAGTAGATAGCCTCCAATCTATTATAAAAGAATGCACAAGGATTCCCTTCAATCCTTAATTGCTTTGCGGCTTACCCATGGCGTGGGTCCGGTAGCATTACAACATTTATTGGCGTATTGTCCAAATCCGCAAAATATATATAAACTTAGTAAATCTCGATTAATGAGAATTCCTGAGATAGGGGAAAAAACAGCTTCTGCAATTTTGCAGAAAAATCATTTTAAAACAGCTGAATCCGAAATTAAATGGTGTGAAGAAAAAGGCATTCGAATTATCAGTTATTTAGATGCGGAATATCCGGCTTGGTTAAAAGAAATTCCAGATTTGCCGATTTTAATTTTTGTAAAAGGAAATATGCGAATTAATTCTGTTCCTTGGATTGCGGTTGTGGGTACCAGAACACCCGATATATATGGAAAAAAAATGGCGGAGGAATTTACGCGACAATTAATTTCTTCTGGGGTAGGAATATTAAGTGGATTGGCATTAGGGATAGATGCAGAAGCGCATAAATCCGCATTACAAAATAAAGGTATAACTGCAGCCGTATTAGGGCATGGATTAGATCGGATATATCCATGGCGTCATGCAAAATTAGCTGAACAAATATGTAATTCCGGAGGATGTTTAATTACCGAATATTTATCGGGCACTCCTCCCGATGCAGTTAATTTTCCTTCTCGAAATCGTATTGTAGCGGGTATTTGTAAAGCGGTATTGGTCATTCAGGCTGCACAAACTGGAGGGGCATTAATTACTGCTAGATTGGCCTTTGATTATAATCGGGAAGTATTTGCCATTCCCGGTCAAATTGGGCAAAAATATTCAGAAGGATGTAATCATATAATTACCAAACAAATTGCACAATTGGTTCAAACTCCATCCGATATTCTTGAACAATTAGGATGGAAAGAAAATATGCCTCCCCTCCCCTTACCTAAAATACAAAAGACAGAAATTCCTTTACATCCTGATGAAAAAAAAATAATTCTTTTATTAGAGGAGGGAGATATATCTATTGATACTTTATCTGAAAAAAGTGGATTTCCAATTTCTCAATTACAAAGCCGTTTATTGTCAATGGAAATACGAGAATTAATTCGATTTTTACCAGGAAAAAAAATTAGCATTAAAAATAATTAATTAAAATCGAGTATCCCGTACTTTAATTTGGAAATTTTCAGGAATTCGAAATTGATTTTCTTCTAAGTCCATATTTTTAATATCGGTGACAGTAATGGTCACGACTAATCCTGATCGTTTACGAATTGTTTTTAGGGGAATTCTACCATTTAATCCCAGGGTTAAGAAATTTACTTGTGCATCTTTTAACTTAGCAAATCGAGCTGGATTAATCCAATATTTATCGGATGCGTAATAATAAATTACTTCTTTAGGTTTGGTAACTTTATAAATCTTGCATAAAATATTATTCACTATAGCAGAATCTCCTGTAAATACTGCTTTAGGGGGACGAATTAATTTAGAAGTATCCTCAAGTGCATCTCTTCGATAAGCTACTTCATTTTCTGCATCTACAATATACATTTCACTAGAATCTGCAATAAACAAACGTGTAACCGGAAATTGTCCTTCATATGCATGAATAATAAAATCACTTCCTCTGAAGTACATATTTAATTTTAGGCAAGGTTGATTTTCTAAAAACTGAAATGATTCAGGACCATCTACTTCTATTGAATAAGTAAAAGCGCCTTCAAATTCGGGAATTTGGGAATATCCACCGCTTGTGATATATATCCCCATTAGAATAAACCATTTCGGAATCCAATTAAATATGTGATTTTTCATTTTAATCATAACGAAATAAAAGAGTGCTTCAGTAGGCATAAAATTAACTATATCTTTCCAAAGCTGTCCGGTAAGTTTGGGCATGTGCCGAAACCAAAGTGGATAAAGATTTATGATAGCCCCCTCCCATTACAATTACCAAAGGAATTTGATTATCAGCGGCAGTATGGATAACCATTTTATCTCTTTGGCGTAAACCTTCGAGACTTAAGTTTAATTTCCCTAATAAGTCACCGGATAAAGCATCTACTCCGGCTTGATAAAAAATAATATCGGGTTTAAAGTTTGCCAAATGTAATTCTAATTCAGTATTTAGGAGAGAAAGATATTCATCATCTTTAATATTAGCGTTAAGATGAAAATCGCGGGTGGAGATTTGTTTATGATAGGGATAATTATCTTTTGCGTGCATCGAAAAGGTAAATACCTCGGATTGATTTGGAGGAAATAAAGCGGCAGTGCCATTGCCTTGATGTACATCTAAATCCACGATCATAACCTTTTTTACTAATTGTTGTTTTAACAGATTTCGCGCTGCAATGGCAAGGTCATTTAATACACAATATCCTTCTCCAAAATCATAGAAAGCGTGATGTGTTCCTCCGGCTAAATTCAACGCTAATTTGGAGTTAAGTGCTGCTTTTGCTGCTGCCCAGGTTCCTCCGGCTGAGGCTAAGGAACGATCGCGCAAAGCTGCTGAAGGGGGAAAACCTATTTTCCGAATTTCTTTATCCGTCCAACTCAAAGAATTAATTTTCGACCAATAAGTCGGGGAATGCACAGCAAGTACTTCATCTGCTTGAATAAAAGGGGCAGATTGAATTTGTTTAAGATGTATCAACCCTTCATAACAAAGTTGATCTTCCACCAAGGCATATTTTTGAATGGGGAAAAGATGTTGTTCCGGAAGGGGGATAGAATAATTTCTGGAACTAAAAATCGGTATCACCAATTTTGTGGTAATTTATTTAAGAAATTATGAATTCCTTTAATACATTCAGGAGACGATCTGGAATGAGCATTCATACGTGCAGCAAACATAAGCCCTTCCTCTAAGGTCATGTTTTGCACATCAGCAATCATCTTTTTAGTAACTTCCATAGAGGCATAGGAATTTTCGGCACAAATTCTTTTTGCAAAATCCCTAACCGTATTTACTATTTCATCCGCAGGAATTACATAATTAATTAATCCAAAAGATTGGGCTTTTTCAGCAGAGATTAAATCCCCTGATAATAATAATTCTTTTGTTTTTCCTTCCCCAATTTTTCTCAATAAAAAAACCATTACAATTGCCGGAATAAATCCAATTTTAGCTTCAGTATATCCAAACTTAGCATCCGGTACAGAGAAAGAAAAATCGGCTAAAGTGGCGAGTCCACATCCTCCGGCCAGTGCATGTCCTTCAATTTGAGCAATTACAATTTTATTCAGGCGATAGATTTGTTTAAACAACTCCATTAAATGCGCCGAATCCAATAGATTTTCATTTAGGGAATATTCTTGTAGGCGCTGCATGTATTCTAGGTCTGCCCCTGCACAAAAGGCTTTTCCATTGGCTCTTAAGATGATGACTTTTACCTCATCAGATTTTTCCAATTCTGAAAAGGCCAACTTCAATTCTTTTATCACCACAAAATTGAGTGCATTTCTTTTATCCGGACGATTCAGGGTAATATATCCTATTCTATCTTCAACAGAAATTTCGATATACTTTAAAGTTTCTTCAAGCATAAGGCAAATGTTTCCTAAATATACAGGATAGGAATTTATCTCTATAAAAGAGAGTAAAAAAAAATAGCCCCTCATTTCTGAAGGGCTAATGATTAAGATATTATGCTAATTATCTCAAGGTAATATCATACGTTTTATTTCGGATTTTAAGCGTTGCTTTATCATCACAAGCGCCACTTCCATAGTCCAATTCACGATCATCTTTTCCCATGGCTGTCATGGTTAAGGAACCTGAAACTATGTGGCGACAACTCATTTCTTTACGAAGTGCATTTTTAATTTCGATGGTAAAATCTTCTCCATCTCTGTTTTTGCCATCCGCTTTTCCGGTTATCAAATAAATATCATCAAATGGATTGAAGGTGTTATATCCACTAATCCATTCCCGAGTGCGGGTAGAATTCCAAGAAACCGTTCCAGAGGAAGTGGCGATGGAGCAATTTTCAGCTTTTACAGTGAACGTTGTATTTCCGCTGCCATTGGGTCCATTATTGGTTACGGAATGATTCCAGATCACTTTATTGTCGTTTACGTAATAGTCTTCTGTTGAATGCGTAATGACGGTTCCGGCATCTCTATATTTTCCGCTCCAGGTAGCGACAATTTTACCTCTTCTATATTTACCATCCCAATTTGAGCATAGACAATTAGAGGTTCCAAAGTTGATGATTAATTTTCTAGGAGTAACAGTAGTGTCGAGTGTAGCAGTTGCACAGGAGGGAAGATTGCTTCCCAAGGAGTCGGTTTTTTGACCCCCTTCACGCGCCACGGAATTAATCATGTCGGTCATGACTGAAGATTCTTGTTCAGCTTTAGCATTGTCTTCGGCTGAATTTTTATAGGCGTTTCTAATTTCTTCTCTTCGACCGCAGGAGACCAGGAAAATTACCAACAGGAGAGAGGTGCTCACTTTCAAAAGATTTTTCATAGGTTTTTGGATTTAATTACTGTTAAGATGTTAGAACTAAGATAAGGTTTAACGAGCATTACTTTTTGTTTTTGACAGGCTTTGATTTTTCTTTTCCATATAGGACTGTAATTTCAAAATGTAAGGCTCGTTGTTTTCCGCCATCAAAAGATTGTGTTGATGTTGGATCCGGGTTCGCCAATACATTAGTCATGCCAATTTGATAAAATAATCCTCCTCCTACAGAGCCGAAGCTAGTAGGGAAATCAACTGTTAGTCCGAGGGGTAGGAATAGAAACCATTGATTTATTCTTCTGGAAGAAATTCCAGGTTCTAAGAATCCCGTCGGGGAGGTTCTATACCCTAGGACATAACCTGTTTTGGGTCGAAACATTTTAAATCGTGGACCAAACCAAAAATCAATTTGTCCACCTTGATAAGCGGTTTGGTGACCTCCTTTAAAATCTTGTGCAACGAGTGGCACATTAGTTTGAGGTTTAAAAAAATATTGAAGACCTACTTCGAGTTCTCCATTTCTGCGGTCTAAGCGATAAAATCCACCAACGGCTGCATGGGAGAAATTTCCATCGATAAGTTGGGGTACGATGGTTTCAGCACGATAAAAGTGATTTATCCAGGTTGCGAATTTAAATCCATAACCTGTTTGGGCAGATGCAAAAAGCCCCAGAAATATTAATAGGGATGAGATGCAGAAATGTTTCATTCCGGAGGATTAGAAGGGAATAGTTGGGTTCCGATTTGAATCATTAAATCCCAGGCTGCGGCTTTATCATTCGGGATATGACCTTCCAAAATGGCTTCTCTAATCATATTTTTAATTTCCCCCACTTGAGGGCCAGGAGCTAGTTTAAAATATTCCATGATCATTTCCCCTGAGACAGGAGGTTGCCAGTTCCTTAGTTGATCGCGTTCTTCAACTTCTTTTATCTTTTTTTCTACTTCTGTAAAATTGTTTTGATAGCGTTTTTGTTTTCCAGTATCTCGGGTGGTAATGTCGGCACGACAAAGTTTGATTAAGTCATCTAGATCTTCTCCTGCTTCCATGATTAATCTACGCACAGCGCTATCGGTAACGATTTCATCTACCAAAGAGATAGGGCGAAGATGCAACTTGACCATTTTCTGAACGAACTTCATTTTTTCGTTCATGGGTAATTTTAGTCTTGCAAAAATTTTCGGTACCATTCTGGCACCTTTATCTTCATGCCCATGAAAGGACCAACCTGCTATAGGATCGAAAGCTGCCGTTTGAGGTTTGGCAATATCATGTAACAATGCTGACCATCTCAGCCATAAATCATCTGAAGTAGTGCATAGGTTTTCTAATACTTGTAGTGTGTGATAGAAGTTATCTTTATGACCTTTTCCATTGATGTATTTAACGCCATGAAGTTTGCAGAATTCGGGGAAGATAATTTCCAATAATCCTGTTTTGAACAACACCATAAACCCTTTAGAAGGCCAGGGGGAAAGAATTAACTTATTCAGTTCCTCTGACACTCGTTCCATGGATACGATTTCGATCCGTTGTTTATTTCGGGAAATAGCTTCAAAGGTTAGGGGATCTATTTGATAATCCAATCGGGCTGCGAATCTTGCTGCCCTCATCATTCGAAGGGGGTCGTCTGAAAAGGTAAGGTCTGGATTGAGCGGCGTTCGGATAATGCCTTGTTTTAGATCTTCCAATCCATTAAAGGGGTCTAGGAACTCTCCGTAATTTTCTTGATTTAAACTTATGTAAAAAGAATTAATGGTAAAGTCTCTTCGGTTTTGATCATCGATTAAACTTCCATCTTCTACGATAGGCTTACGTGAATTCTTGCGGTAACTTTCTTTTCTGGCACCAATAAATTCGATTTGATAATCGCCACTTTTAACGAGGGCAGTACCAAAGTTTTCAAAAATGACGATTTCGGGTGCGTTTAATTCTTCGGCAATTGCGGTTGCCAGTTCGGTTCCACTGCCGACGGTTACGATATCCAGGTCTTTACCTGGGTGACCTAATAAATAATCTCGAACAAATCCACCCACCACCCAAGTGGGTTGTTGTAAACGATCCGCTGTTTTACCGATCCTTGCAAATATAGGATCTTTCAGCGCATCGTTAAGAATGCTCATCCTGGCTTATTAATGAACTGAAGTAAGTATATTCCCAGCCTGGCTGTATAAGTTTTCGATATAGGCATACACCCAGGAAGGGAATATTCCCAATATCACCGTTAAGAGAACTAAAACAGCAACTCCAATCACAGGGGTGATTTGGAAAGAGGGAAGATTTACATTTCCAGTTTCCCCATCGGGTTTTAGGAAATACATATTTACGATTACCTTGATATAATAATAAGCTCCAACAACGGAGGTTAAAATCCCTAAGATGGCGAGCCAATAAAGTTCAGCCCGAATTGCTGAAAAGAACACCTGATATTTACTCATAAATCCAGCTAGTGGAGGTATTCCAGCCATAGAAAACAAAAACACTGACATGGCAATCCCGAACCAGGGTTTACGTAAGCCGATTCCATTCCAGCGATGTATTTCAGCGTCCTCATCTTCATTTTCATTCATCCCAATCAATCCAAAAGCACCAACATTCATTAAGGTATAAATGAACATGTAAAATAATACTGCTAGAAATCCTTCTTTACCTGCACATAATCCTAATAAAACATAACCGGAATGGGCAATACTAGAAAATGCTAAAAGTCTTTTTAGATTGGTTTGACGAATTGCCAAGAAATTCCCAAAAACCATAGAAGTTAAAGCTACGATGGAGAGTATTAAAATTATTTTGGGATCAGGAGTGGGCATGATTTGTTGTAGGAAAATTCCTAAAGCAACGAAGGCTGCATTTTTTCCTGCCGTTGCCATAAATCCAGCTAAGGGTGTAGGGGTTCCGGTATAAACGTCTGGAGTCCAACTATGAAAGGGAAACGCAGATACTTTAAACATAAAGCCAATTAATACCAGCAATACTCCGGGATAAAATAAAGGGCTTGCTTTAAGTTCTAAGGGATTCATTTGCGTGAACTGCGTTACGCCAGTAGCTCCATAAATCAAAGCCATCCCCATCAATAAAAATCCAGTTGCGAAAGATCCGAGTAAGAAATATTTCATCCCTGCTTCATTACTTCTTACGTTGGCTTTGAATAAAGCGGCCATAATGTATAGACATATAGACATTGTTTCAAGTCCAACGAAGGTTACGGTTAAGTCATTCGCATTGGCTAACATGATCATCCCTATAACCGAAAAGATTAATAAGGCATATACTTCTTGAATTTCTTTATGATGTCTTTTAAAGAAATCATCTATAAAAAACAGACTTAATAATGCTGATAAGCATAAGGCGATGTGAACGAAGGAAGCAAGACCTCCCACCTTAAACATATCATTATAAACCAAGGATACCATTTGATTCTCAGGTTGTAAGGGTAAGGAGAGAATCATGGAAAACGTTAGACCTAGTCCTGTTAACCAAGGCAGGAGCTTATGTATGCCTAATGCATCACTAATCATTAACAACAAACCGGTTACCAATAACAAGGTAAGTGGAAGTGTTTGTAGTAAATCTTGAATATTAAACGGCATAGGTTTAAGAGAGGTAAAATGGAAAAAGTGTCTAGAAAGGTAGTTACACTTCATTACAAAAGTAACCATTCCCGTAAAATATTAAAATCCAAGGGTAATCAATTCTGTATTGTTATCCACTTAGATTATTTTCAGGATGAATTAATACTCCTATTTTGTACTCTTCTTACTTAATAATGAATTAGTTGCGGTGTTGGTTTCTACTTAATTATACTATCGTTGAATAAGGTTTAGAACTGATAAAAATATTCTTGAGGTTAAGGGATTGGGAGAGTATAAATGATGGAATGTAAAATTAAAGGGTATAGATTGATGAGCCCTTTGGGTTTGAATGGTTTTTTTCTTGTGAATGAAATAGATGGATTAGGTAGAGATTGTTATTATTGCCTCCATAACCTTTTCCGGAGTAACAGAATATCCACAAGCAAAATGGCCAATCGGGCAAGTTTGTTTTCCATGTACACCGCAAGGCCGGCAAGGTAGATTAGAGGTTTCTTGCAATGCTATAGAGCGTTGCGATAAAGGAAAAAAACCAAATTCAGGAATCGTAGAACAAAATATTGCGATTACTGGAAGATTGACTGAAGACGCTAAATGTAAGGGGGCGCTATCATTGCATACTAACAATTCTGCCGTTTGAAGCATTGCGGCTGATTCTTCAAAATCTGCTACTCCACAAAAGTTTATCACCCTTGGAACTTCACTTTTTATTAATTCTCCTAAGGGTATGTCGGAAGCACCTCCGATGATTCCAATGGAATAATTTTCGGGTATGAGAGAAGCCAGTTTGGTCCAGTGTTCAATCGGCCATTGCTTCGTAAACCATACTGAGGCTGGAGCTAATAAAATCCAAGCCTTGCCTTGTTTCATTAGGCTTTCAGCCTTCTTTATTGCCTGAACGCTGGGAGTAAGTTGAGGAGATTTTCTGTGGATTGGGGTGAATCCTGTTAACAATTGTAAATTTCTATCTACCTCATGTAAATAATTTTGGTCTCCCTTTTTTCCTTTTGAATGGGAATAGGATTTTTCATAACACCAAGACCAAGGGTTTTCTTTGAATCCTAATTTGTGTTGTGCTTTCAGGAATGCCATGAGTATTCCAGTTGTAAAAAAGCGTTGGCAATTTATGGCCAACCAATATTGCTGCTTAGTTAATTGAACCCCCATGGAAAACAGATTTTGATACTTCTGTTTTTTTTTATCCCAGGTAATAATTTGATGTGCTGCCTTTGATGCTATTAATAAGGACTCATTCCCTTTTCTTACCACCCAAGTTATTTCAGCTGTAGGATAAGTCTCAAGTATTCTTTGAGCAATAGGGATGGCCAATAAAACATCTCCCGGAAAAGCGGTTTGAATAATCAAAACCTTTTTATTTAGGCTGTCATCAATCATTTTAAATTATACCCTATTTACAAAAAAAATGACGGGCTTAAAAAACCCGTCATTTCTAATTTTATTCTATTACAACTTATCTCATCAAAGTTACCGTTCCGGAATAAGATCTCTCCCCTATTCTTACGGTGTAGAAATAGGTACCTCCGGGGGATTGTGTTCCATTTAAGTCACGTCCATCCCAGCCTTGATCTTTGTTTCTTCCTTCATAGTATTTCACTCCCCAACGATCAAATATTTGTAATAAGAAGGCTTCATCGCCTGTGTAATCTACTTTGAACAGGTCATTCACTCCATCCCCATTCGGACTAAACACATTGGGTACTGCCAGTTCTTCTGCTTTTACAATCACTGGACCTATCACCTTGGTAGCTCTACATCCTGCTGCATCTTGGGTTTCCACCCGAATGTAATACGTACCTGCTGTGCCATAACTATGGGTGGTAGTTTGGGTTTGAGCACTGGAGCCATCTCCAAAGTCCCACAACCAACTCGTACTTCTGGTATTTGTTTCTTCTACTCGGATATCCGCGCCCGGTAAGGTTAGTTCTCCAGGTAAACTTGGCGTGGCAATCACCTCTGCTGTTAGGGCTGCGCCTATTCTTGCATTGATCTCTGATTCCATCGTATCTCTGCATCCTCCTGCTCCAATTACAATCAGACGTACCCGATAATTGCCCGGAGTGGTATAAACATGTATCGGATCGGTGGAATTGCTGATTCCACTGCCATCG
>RFSG01000075.1 GCA_009924095.1 Sphingobacteriia bacterium | reverse complement strand
GTCAGCTCGGAAAGGGAAATCCTCTCCTGACAAGCCTTTAAAACTTCATCAGAAAAGCCCTCCGCTCCAGCAATGAGAAAAAAAACTTTGGCGGGCCGCTCAATAAGAGCCTTGGTCCATTCAGCAAAGGCGACAGATGTGCTGCGTTTACCCCATTCCGTCATGGCGATGAGGTGAGCAGGGCCTCCTTGAGAGAGGTCCCGTACTTTTTTAAGGATCGCGTCTCCCTCGGCGTCTTTGTTTTCCGCCGAAGCTGGTAATCTTTGTTTGATATAGTATGTTGAACAGGACACTAGAATGTAAAGTGTCGAAAAAAATAGGATGGCATTTTTCATATACAAAGTTCCAATCTTTTTTGTCAGGGCAATTACCCACTTAATAAAAAACGAATCAATGAACAGGAAACTTAAAGTTTCGATTTTTAGTTCCTGTTTAATTATATCGGTATTTATGACAAAAAATTTAATATTATCTAGGTCGTGTCCTCATTTGATTGTAATCATTTGAATTCAAAAGCTAAATGATTTATAAGATTTAATAGGTAAAGAATGTATAATAATAAACAAATTTATAAATTTAAGATAGCTTTAATCCTACCACCAGAATATCATCTATTTGCATATAATCCCCTTGCCATTTTTGGAGAAATTGATCAAGTTGTTTTCCTTTTTCTGACATAGGCAAAGAGTGGTAGGTCTCTAATAATTCTTTTAATCGTCGGGTAGTAATTTTTCTTCTGGAGGCTTCACTAAATTGGTCGGTATACCCATCGGTAAAAAAGTAGAGGGAATCCGCTGGTTGTAAGGAAATCGTATTCAGCTTAAATTCTTGAAGGTCGGAGGTGGAACCTCCGATTCCTGCTTTCGTACCTTTTAGTTCTTCAATACCGGGTTGATTCGCTTTTTGAATCCAAAAAGGACGACCTGCACCGGCATATTCCAGTATCCAATGATTGTTTTGTTTTTGATAGCGAATTAAGGCCACATCCATTCCGTCGTACGTAGTGCGATCTTCAAAATTTTGGCCTAAGGCTTTACGAATCTTGAGATTTGACTTTTGTAATACTTCATTAGGAGGCATTTCTAGTTGTATGTAATCCCTAAGCTTTTCCATACAAATCATACTCATCAGCGCACCTGGAACGCCATGGCCAGTGCAGTCTGCAACCGCAAAATATTTCCACGAACCTATTTCTTCCATTAAATAAAAATCTCCGGAGACGATATCTTTTGGTTTGTATAGAATAAAATGTTCCGGTCACAAGCGGTTCACTTCCGCCAAATCAGGTAACATCGCCCCTTGAATTCTTTGCGCATATTCAATACTACGGATGATGTTTTTATTTTTCTCTTCAATAATAGCATCCGACCGATCAATAGCAACCGAAATATAATAGGCCCATAAGGCAAAACATCCGAAGGCAAGTAAAATATTGGAGTGATGGAAAAAAACCATCCATCCAGAATCAAGAGTATAAAGTGGAGGTGATTTCCGAATGAAAAAATCCATACCTGTATAGGCCAAAATACACATCAAAAACAAGATACTCTTCCAGGTCCACTGTCCTCCGGGTTTCAGAAAAGGGAACACTGCTACGACTGGGATGAAATATTGAAAAGCTGATTCCCATCCTAAAAAATAGACTGCTAGGGCTTGGTGAATACATATTTCTATTAGCGATACCGTCATGCTCGCCATGTGATAGGCTCTACGATTTAGATTAATCGCAAGAACATAACCGAGTATGCTCAAAAGCTGAATGGTGGCTAAGGGGTAAATACCGATACTCCAAAAGAGGAGCAACCAAATCGTATGCGTTGACCAGGCTAAGGTTTGCCCTACATTCTAAACGACATAAAAACGATAATTCTTCCGATCTATGACCGCTGGCGAAATGTCAAAATGCTGATAGATAGCCAGCGCTGTTTTGATTACGGGTTGAAGGAAGGTCATCGACAATTAAAAACCTTTCCAAATTACGAATTGTAAAAAGGATAAAAAGGGGAAATGAAAAATTATCGCTTTTAAACCCGATGTGAATCCTTAGATTATTTTCTGATTATTTACTTCAGTGGCATCGGAATATTAAAAATAATAATCTCAAATACCCAGTCCCTTGAAATGAATTAGAGATAATACGCTACAATACTTTTTTCTATTCATAAAAAAAATCAACAGCCTCAATGTGGAAGATTACAAAAAAATAGTAACTATTTTGAAGATAAGGCGATAAGGTTCATTGAAAGGTTTTTAAAAGCTCAAGAACCAATGGTCTTGGCAAAAAATAGAAAATGAGAAATTTGTAAAAGTATAGGTTCATGAACAACAATTAAATATCAATTTTGACAGTAAGATGATGTAACTATATATTGTAAAATAATACTAAAAAATTAGTTCGTATTATATTTATATATATTATATAAAATTATTAATAGGTCAATAAGATTGTTATAGAGATTTCCCTAATAATCCTCTGATTGCTGCTCCTGCACACATACAGCCAAACAAGGCAGGTATATAAGAAATAGTGCCAATCACAGATTTTTTAGGCGATGCTTTATCCAATTTGATTAACCTGTTTTTATCAATCATTTCGGCAGAAAATACTACCGGAATTCCAGTGCGAATGCCAAAACGATGTAAATATTTTCTAACATCTTTTGCCAGATTACAATTATAAGATTCAGAAATATCCGCTATTTTAATGCAAGTTGGATCCGTCTTGCCGCCGGCCCCCATGGAGCTGATAATTGGAAATCCCATTTCCAGTGCTTTCCTCAGATAGTAAACTTTGGGTGATAAAGTATCAATGGCATCTACAACATAGTCATAGTGTGTTTCAAATAACTCATTAATCTTTTCATCTTTAATATATTCAGTTTTAACCACTAATTCCAGTTCAGGATTTATATCCAGCAGTCGTTGTGCCATTACTTCTGTTTTGAATTTATTTTCCGTTGAAAACAAAGCTGGAATCTGACGATTTCGATTGCTGGTTTCTACTATATCTCCATCTACAATCGTCATTTTTCCTACATGTGCCCGGGCAATCATTTCGGCGGCTATTCCACCCACACCCCCAAGACCTGTTACGAGCACATGTGCGGATTTTAATTTTTCTAATTCTTCCTCCCCTAATAATAAACGGGTTCGACCCATCCAATCGGTTACATTCATCTTTGATCAAACAAAGTCTTAAAATTACTGCGTATTTTAAGAATGAATTCTTCCAGCGTAAGGTTTTTCAACTTAGCCCCTTGTTGATAAAGGGTATCTAAATTCAACTCGGAATTAGCATCTGTTTCTAATAAGATTTTTTCTATGGGAATAAACTGGAAAGAGGCCTGGGCATTGGGGTTACTGAGTAAAGCTGCGCCGAAAGAAAACCAACATTCAGTAGGCAATAGTTGTTTCGCTAAAGAGACAGATCCCTGGAATCCATGCAGAAGCCAAGTGATATGGGTTGGGTAAAGACCAGAAATATTTAAATAGGATGCCCATTTTCCAACGATATGCCAGGTTAAGGGTTTCTTTAATTTTTCAGCAAGTGCGATATGTTTTTCGACCCATAATAATTGAAGTTCAGGATTTGAATATCTTTTATCAAACCCACATTCTCCAATGCCCCTGCAATTCTCCAGTTGACTAAAATATTCTAACTTATTCCAAAGTAAATTTAGATTTGAGAACTGTAAATCTTCGGGTAATAATCCGACGGTAAATAAGTTTTCTGGGTTTGGTTTTTCTATTGAGATAAGATCTTTTCCGGTTAGGACTTGAATACACCAGGGGGAATCATTTACGGGAAGATGGGTATGTGCATTTGGTAAGGAATCCTCAATATTCATGCAGATTCCAGTGCAGTAGGAGAAGGCATTTCAGCAGTAAACACAATTCTTTTCGGTAATGGAATTTCGATCCCATTTTCCTTAAAACAAGTATGCAAACGTTTAATAAAAATGTGTTTTAACGCAGGTTGTTGGCGAAACTGAACAACTGGGAGAAAAATTCGCATTGCAATTCCTGACTCTTTAAATTCTATATAATTTACTGAGGGTTCGGAGGCCGGATTATATTCTGGGAATTCGTGAATGACACTAGTGGCAGTTTTTAAAGCAAGCTTTTCCGCTAGTTCTAAATCTGAATCATAACCAATAAGACAATCCACAGAAACCAAAAAGTCGGTGGTTGGTTTATCATAATTGGTTACAATAGCACTGGCAACTTTAGCATTGGGTATTAAGATTAACGTATTGCGGAAAGTTCTGAGACTCGTATTTCTCCAGGTAATATCTTCAACCATACCCTCTTCTCCTGTTTCTAACTTGATGATATCCCCTACACTAAATTTTCTGGAAGCCAATATTTGCAAGCCGGCGAAGAGGTTGCTTAAGGTATCTTGTAAGGCTAACGCTACTGCAAGACCTCCCACTCCTAAGGCAGTTAAGATGGGCGTAATAGATATTCCAAGGGCATTGAGGAGAATAATAAAACCAATGGATAAGGCAATGATTCTGGCAACATTTACCAGAATGCTGGAACTTGGAAATCCGGGGGTTTGGATTTCCGTGTAATACCGAATTAAAGCAGATAAGCAGCGGGAGAAATAAAGAGAGGCAAAGCAGATAAATAATACTTTAAAGCTGAGATTAACCCTAAGGATCCAAGCGGAATCTTCTGTGACATAACGGGCTGCAAGATATAAGCCGGCGAGCGTAAATCCCCAGACCATACTTCCGCGGGTAGCAGAGCGAAGGTGAGGTTCCCCAGCCCAGCCACGGGTACCTAATAAATGAAGGGTTTGACGCAACAAAATGGTTTCCAGTATCCACCCCAACATCCATCCGCCGAACAGGAAGCCCAGGGCAACTATCCCATCGTGTGTGTCAATTCCCAACAACTCCATTGTGTTTATCCAAAAAGCGTTGAGAAAATATCATTAAATAATACAAACGCCATCAAGCTTAACAGGATTACCATTCCAGCTTGTTGAGCAATCATCCTGACTTTTAAAGAAGGTTCTTTTCCGGTAATTCCTTCGATTAACAAAAATATCACATGTCCTCCATCTAGCGCTGGGATAGGTAAAATATTCATAAAGGCAAGTGCCATACTTAACATACCCGTTAACATCCAGAAGCCTAACCACCCATCTCTTTTAAAATTAACCCCAATCATTCCTGCTATTCTTACGGGACCAGCGACACTATTAGAGGCAGATACCTCTCCTCTGAATATTTTCTTGAACCCTTTAAAAGTATCGAAGATGATGGTAAATGCGGTTACACTTCCGGGAACAAAAGCCCCCACTAAAGAGTAAGCAATGGTATCATGCCTGAAACGATCCTGGGGTGCAATTCCAATTAATCCTGCTGTATCCGGAGGAACTGAAAGTTGTAAGGTGTCTTGATTACGCAAGACGGTTAACGCTAAACTTGGAGCCCCTTTTCGGGCTTTTATCGCAGTTCTCACTTCATCAAACATATAAACGGGTTGGCTGTCGATAGCCAAGACTCTATCTCCATTTCTGATACCGGCTTTAAAAGCAGGAAAGCTTGAGTCGGTAACCACAAAACTTTCTTGGTTAGGATAAAACAACAACCCTGCTTTTCCTTTTTTATCCGCAAAACGTTCAATCAAATCTCCGGGGATTTCAATTTTTAGATTCTTATCACCCCGAACCACATCAAAATACAATTGTTCATTTAGCAACACACCTGGATTTGCAATATCTTCAAAGTATTTAACAGGAGTTCCGCTTAAGCTTAGAATTTTATCTCCGGATTGGAATCCAAGTTCCTTGGCTATACTGGAATCAGGTACACTTAATCCGTATTTTAACTCACTTAAGGGAAGTCGTTGTTCGCCTTGGGTGTATTTAATCAGACTAAAGATTACAATTCCAAGTATTACATTCATAATTACGCCACCGGTCATTACAATCAATTTTTGCCAAACTGGTTTGGCACGAAACTCATAAGGTTGAACGGGTTGGTCGATGTGAGCTTTGTCCATGTTTTCATCTATGATTCCGGAAATTTTCACATATCCTCCCAGCGGAAGGAGACCAATACCGTATTCTGTTTCACCGATAGTTTTCGAAAACAATTTACGTGGCCAATCGAAAAACAGATAAAATTTTTCAACTCGCATACCGAACCATTTGGCAGGTAAGTAATGCCCGAGTTCATGCCAGAACACCAAAATGCCAAGGCTTAACAAGAGTAATCCAGTATATAAGAGGATATCATTCATATAGAGAAGAGGGAAAGATTAGGAGCATAAGGATAAAACAAATTTCCGGGTTTCTTGGTCAGTTTGAAGAAGCTGGTTTAAGTCCGGTTGGGCAATAAAAGGGAGGAATGAAAGGGCTTTTTCAATAATTGCCGGAATATCTACAAACCGAATTCGATCTTGCAGAAAGGCTTGAACAGCAATTTCATTGGCTGCATTGAGTATACAAGGAGAATTTCCTCCGGTATGCATAGCTTGAAAAGCAAGTTGAAGACAGGGGAAGGTTTCTAGGTCGGGTGGTTCAAAGGTAAGTTGAGGATAGTATGAAAAATCAAAGCGTGGAAAATTATTGTTTAAACGTTGGGGATATCCTAAAGCGTATTGAATGGGTAATTTCATATCGGGAATTCCCATTTGTGCTTTCATACTGCCATCGGTAAACTGAACAATGGAATGCAAAACAGATTGGGGATGTACGATAACTTCAATTTGATAAGGGGAAATCTGAAACAACCATAAGGCTTCTATAACTTCCAGACCTTTGTTCATTAAAGTTGCAGAATCGATGGTGATTTTAGCACCCATGGTCCAGTTCGGGTGTTTTAATGCCTGGGCCTTCGTAATACTTTCAAGGTCTTTGGAAGTTTTTCCTCTAAAAGGTCCGCCGGAAGCGGTTAATATTATTTTTTCGATGGGATTTAGTTCTTCCCCCACGAGGCACTGAAAAATTGCGGAATGTTCACTATCTACCGGGAGGATGGATACTTTATTTTGGAGTGCCAGTTGGGTAACGATTTCTCCAGCTACCACTAGTGTTTCTTTGTTAGCTAGTGCAATGGACTTGCCTGCATGAATAGCTGAGAGCGTTGGCTTAAGGCCAGCAAACCCTACCAATGCAGTAAGCACTAAGTCACAAGACGGTAACGATGCAGCTTCTATCAATGCATTCTCTCCGGATTCCACTCGAATCGGAAAACCCGCCAATGCCTCTTTTACTTTTAAATATCCTTCAGGATTAGAGATAACCACCAAGTAAGGTTGAAACTCTAATGCTTGTGTAATCAGTAAATCTGCATTGTTTCCTGCGGTCAAGGCCACAACCTTGAAATAGTCCGGATGCTCGCGTATTACTTCCAGTGCTTGGGTTCCGATGGATCCGGTCGAACCCAGAATACTAATCAGTTTGATATTGTTCAACTTTTATTGAGAAGGACAAAATTATAGGTATTCCTTGGAGTTTTTGTGTGCTGAGATGTTTTTCTTTTCATCAGGGAATGAAAGTAATAAATTCAATTCGCTAAATCTATGCGGTTGGATCATATCCCTCATCGGGAGGCAAATTAGGTTGTTTGGCGGCAGATACGGCTAAAACGTCACATCTTTCATTTTCAGGATGTCCATTATGACCTTTTACCCAAACCACTTGAATATGGTGTTTACGCGCCAAGGCTAAGTATTTCTTCCAGAGATCTGGATTTTTTTTGTCTTTAAACCCTTTTTTTTCCCAATTAAATACCCATCCTAACGCAATTGCTTTTTGCACATACTGGGAATCGGTAACGATTTTTACTTTTAGTCCTTCTGATTTCAGTGCTTCCAGTCCAGCAATAACAGCCGACAATTCCATTCGGTTATTGGTAGTATATTTAAATCCTTTGGAAAGTTCTTTTCGATGCGGGCCTGAAACCAGAATTACGCCATATCCTCCAGGTCCAGGATTTCCGGTTGCTGCTCCATCCGTATAAATGATAACCTCTTGCATGAATTACAAATATACTGCACAATGATTTTTATGTACATTTCGGTATGATTCCTTTTTTCCGACCCTATATTAGTTCGGCCATGACGGAAGCAGTTCAGGCATGTTTGGCTTCAGGATGGTTGAATGAAGGACCCTGGACGGGTCGATTTGAGCAAGCCTTACAAACCTATACCCAATCTGATGCTGTATTGGCGGTATCTTCCAATACCGTAGGTCTGGAATTAGCATTGCGGTGGTTAGGCATTGGACCCGGAGATGAAGTGATTGTTCCTGTTTATTCCTATTGTGTATCTGCACATGCGGTGCTTTATACCGGTGCAACGCCAGTATTTTGGGCTTGTGGCCCTGATTTTTTACCAGACGTTCATTCCTTAAGGAATTTGATTACACCGAAGACTAGAGCTATTATTACAGTGGATCTAGGTGGACGTTTATGTAGTTATCCTGAAATCGAAAAAGTATTGACTGATCATCCTTATGTTCCTGAAAATGAAATACAGGAGCACTTTTCACGAATACCTGTGATTGCAGATACAGCACATTCCATTGGGGGTAGATTATTAACAAAACCGGCGGGTTCGTGGGCAGATATATCCGTATTTTCATTTCATAGTGCAAAGAATATAACTACAGGTGATGGTGGAGCGATTGCTTTTAACTTACCCGAATCCTTCTCGTTACCTGATGTTTTATCTTGGTTTCGTCAGATGCGTATTCATGGGAAATCCAAAGTAGCACGTTCAGATTCTGCTGCAGGTAATTTTGGGTATGATGTGATTTTACCTGGGATTAAGGCAAACATGACAGATATGCAAGCGTCCTTAGGTTTGGCTCAATTAGAGGTTTATGAAAATGAGTTATTGCCGGATCGCAGAAGAATGGCAGAGGTGTATTTTAGTTTATTAAATGGGCAAGAGGAAATACTGTTGCCCCCAAAAGATTCTATCGATAATCAATCTGCTTGGCATTTATTTTTGGTTAGGATTCCTGGGATTTCGGAGGTTCATAAATATCGAATAATGGAAGAAGCGTCGAAAGCAGGGGTAGGGTTTAGTCATCATTATCCGCTGATTACTTCCTTTACTTTATATCGTAAACTTGGATATCATCCAAGCGCAACGCCGCATTCCTCAAAGTTCTCCGTTGAAGAGATCACCTTACCTTTGTATCATGGATTATCGACGGATGATCAAAGTAAAGTAGTAGAGGTGTTGATGTTTGAAATCCAAAAGTGGAGAAGAAGTTAATAGAAACGAATATCACGAATGAAAGATATCTAGGGGTAGGAAAACCCATACTAGACATATTATTACTTATTATATTATCACCTTTACTTATTATATTAATATTTATTATATCTGTTATTCTTTTGGTAATAAATAAAGGAAGTGTTTTCTTTTCACAATCAAGACCTGGAAAGAATGGTGTTTTGTTTAACCTTTGGAAGTTTAGAACCTTTAAAGAATTAAAAGATTCGGCAGGAAATTTATTGCCGGATGAAGCACAAGTCGGAGGGTTTCGTAGTTTTTTGCGACGTAGCTCTTTAGATGAATTACCTCAAGTATGGAATATCTTGAACGGAGAAATGAGTTGGATTGGCCCTAGACCTCTATTGCCTGAGTATTTATCTTTATACACCCCAGAACAAAACAAAAGACATCTCTTGAAGCCCGGCATCACTGGGTGGGCACAAGTGAATGGACGTAACGCATTAACTTGGGAATCGAAATTTCTTTTTGATCTCGAATACGTTAGAAAAGTATCTTTATTCTTTGACCTTAAGATACTATTTCTTACCCTTGGGCATATAATTTATCCAAAAGGCATTAATCAAGAAGGTAAAATTGGCGCAGAACGATGGAAAGGAAATGCCCTTTAATCACGCATCAATTCTGGCGTAACGAGCATTTTGTTCAATAAATTCTCTGCGGGGAGGAACTTCATCTCCCATCAACATGGAAAATAATAAATCTGCTTGAATTGTATCCTCAATGGTTACCTTTTGAAGCGTACGTTTTTCAGGATCCATGGTGGTTGACCATAATTGTTCAGGGTTCATCTCCCCAAGACCCTTATATCGTTGAATATTTACTTTACTTTCATCCCCTCCGGCGATTGATTCTACTGCCATTTTTCGTTCCTCTTCATTCCAACAATACACTTCCTCTTTTCCTTTTTTTACCAGATATAAAGGCGGTAATGCAATATACACATGTCCGGCTTCCACCAATAATCGTAAGTAACGGTAGAAAAAGGTAAGAATCAGGGTACGGATATGAGATCCATCCACATCTGCATCCGTCATAATAATAATTTTATGGTACCGCAATTTTTCAAGGCTTAATTCTTCGGTACCAATCCCTTGGATGCCCATGGCGATAATCATGTTTTTTATTTCTTCATTATCATAAATCCTGGCGGGATGTGCTTTTTCAACATTCAGGATTTTTCCACGCAAGGGAAGGATAGCCTGAAATGACCTGTTTCGGCCTTGTTTAGCAGATCCCCCGGCAGAATCCCCTTCCACCAGATATATTTCGCAATTAGCGGGGTCTTTATCGGAGCAATCGGCCAGTTTTCCGGGAAGTCCACCCGAAACCATTACATTTTTTCTTTGAACCATTTCCCTGGCTTTTCGGGCAGCTGTTCTGGCTTCTGCAGCTAATATTACTTTCTGAACAATTTTTTTAGCGATAACAGGGTTTTCTTCTAGATAATAAGTAAGGTATTTATTGACAATTCCTTCTACGATTCCAGCTACATCGCTATTTCCCAGCTTGGTTTTGGTTTGCCCTTCAAATTGAGGTTCCGCAACTTTAACTGAAATTACACAAGTGATTCCTTCTCTGAAGTCGTCACCTGTGATTTCAATTTTCAATTTATTTAACAGACCAGATTTATCTGCATATGCTTTTAAAGATCGGGTTAAGGCTTTTTTAAATCCAGAGATATGGGTTCCCCCTTCATACGTATTAATGTTGTTTACATACGAATGGATATTCTCTACGTAGGAATCATTATAAAGAATAGCCAATTCTACTGGAGTTTCGCCATTTTCATCTGCGCCTGAAATATAAATAGGAGGATCAAACATAGGTACACGGGCAGAATCCAGGTACTTAACAAATTCTACAAGTCCCCCTTCTGAATAAAAAACCTTGGTTAAAAAATCTTTTTCACCGGTTTCTTCCTGAACCTGAATTACTTCCCTTCTATCTGTCAGCGTTATTTTGATTCCTTTATTAAGAAACGCAAGTTCTCTTAACCGGGAAGCCAGGATGTCAAACTTATAAATACTTTCAGTAAAAATGGATTTATCAGGAAGGAAAATGGTTTCTGTTCCTCTTCTGTCTGTAACCCCAATTTCCTTAACAGGTTCTTCAGGAATTCCGATATGATAAGTCTGGCTGTAAATTTTTCCATCCCTGTACACATTTACCTTACACATTTCAGATAAGGCATTGACGCAGGAAACACCTACTCCATGCAATCCTCCTGAAACCTTATAAGTGTCTTTGTCAAATTTACCCCCTGCATGTAATACGGTCATTACTACTTCCAACGCTGATTTTTGTTCTTTTTCATGGAAATCAACCGGAATACCTCTACCATTATCCCGAACTGTAATGGAGTTATCTTCATTAATCCATACTTCAATTTCAGAGCAATATCCAGCTAAGGCTTCATCAATAGAATTATCTACTACTTCATATACTAGGTGATGTAAACCTCTCATTCCTACATCACCTATATACATTGCGGGGCGTTTACGAACGGCTTCTAACCCCTCAAGAACTTGAATATTACTGGCTGAATAACCTTTTGGGTCGGATGTTGACATGATTAAGTGAATGTTACGAAAATAAACGTAAAGTTACGCCTAATCGCCGAACCCCATGATAAGGTAAAACTGCCTACTTATCCACACAAATTGGGATAAATTTAGGTTTTAGGTTTAGGGAATGGGGAGGGTATCTCTGTACAATGTGTAGGAAAGACCTGTAAAAATTCCAGCCACTCCAGTTCCTTGAATGTTTCCTTTAACGTTAAAAGGCTCCACAAAGGGACTTCCATTTCCAGCGATGGCATTGGTTAAAGATTCTAGATATTTATAATAAGGTTGATCAATTGAGATCAATTTAATTTTTACCTCTTCACCGGGTTCAAACCAAGGAGGAGAGCCAAACGGAATCCTACTTCCATTGATTAAATCATCTGTAAGAATATAATCCACGACTGAATCCCGATAATTTTGTCCGGGCGGTAAAGGATATATGGAAGTGGAAGGATTAATCATTAAGACGCGGTAATAGTTTTTTTCATTACCTGGGTCTGTAAAATATCCGGTAATATAAGCTCTGTTTTCTTTTTCATTATTAAATATATGATCTGTTTTTTCTACTGAAACCGGGGGTAAGATTCGGGTAGTGGCGGTTGCCGTTGCCACTCTGCCATTGGATAATTTGGCTGTAACGTTAAGCGTCCAGGTATTTTGATAGTCTTGGGGTACGAGCTCGGAAGAGGAGTATACCCCTAATTGAAA
>RFSG01000074.1 GCA_009924095.1 Sphingobacteriia bacterium | reverse complement strand
AATCATGAGAACCGTTGCTGAGTATATCCAATCCTATCCTAATTCTATTCAAGCAAAATTATTTGAGATTAGAGATATTATTCTTGAGGCGGCACCCAATACTGAAGAAAGAATTGGCTATGGAATGCCTGGTGTTTTTTTAGATGGGTTTTTAGTTTATTATGGTGCATTTAAACATCACATAGGTTTATATCCAGGATCTGAAGCAATTCAAAAATTTACAAAAGAATTAGAAGGATTTAATTCCAGTAAAGGAGCGGTACAATTTCCTTATGAAAAACCATTACCTAAACAAGTGATTCAAGAAATTGTAAAATATCGTTTGTATCAACAATTAAATAAGAAAGCTAAATAAGGTTGTTATTTTTAGCACATAAATATTATATTTTAAAATAATGTTGCTTATTCTTATTGAAAGATTTAAAATTAAATGAAGTTTATTTAAATAATTATAATTTATATTAAATAATTGCGCTTAAAGATGGAAAACCATCCATAAAACTTCCAATACTAGTAGGTAAACTAATCCCTTGTTTCCAGATTCTTTCTGCGAAAGATATTTTATTAATCCTTTCACAATTCTGATAGGGTACTTGTAAATGAAGGGGTTTCCAAAGGGTTCTTACCTCTAATCCGGCCGATTTACATTTCTGAAATAGTTCTTCCTGATCCGGATTTATAAAAGCGACCATCCAATAATTAGGTTGGGCTGATGGAATTATTTCAGGCCAAATTCCTTGTGAAAAATAAGATCTATATCCCTGATAGATTTTCTTTTTTATTTCTATCCGATAATTAAGCGTTTCTAATTGTGCCAAAGCAAGGGCTGCGGTAAGGTTATTCATTCTGTAATTATATCCCACTGCATCATGTTCATATAAATCTCCTTCCAACCTTGCTTGCGTAGATAAATGATGCAAATAAGATAAATCATTTAAATCCCTACAGAGCAATAATCCTCCGCTTCCACCTGTGATTATTTTATTTCCATTTAAGCTAATCACTCCAAATCTACCAATTGTGCCACATGCCTTATTTTGCAACATAGAACCTAAAGCACCCGCCGCATCTTCAACAGTTTCAATTCCCCATTCCTTACATACAGCCGCCCATTTAAAGGCATCAGCAGGATTGCCTAAGGCATGAACTAATATACTGGCTCGAATACAACGTCCGGTTTTTTTATGAAAACACTTTCCTTCTTTTTTAACCCCGTTTTCATTTAACCATTCTATCCATAAACCAATATCGGACTGCCAGGTTTGGGGATGTACATCGAGCAATATAGGCTCTGCTCCACAATACTTAACTGCATTTGCGGTAGCGATGAAAGTAAAATCCGGAATAACAACATAATCCCCTGCTTGAACCCCACAGCCAATCAAAGCGAGATGTAATGCGGATGTGCCACTATTTAAAGCTAATACCCCTGGAGATTGTGTCAACTCTTTAATGGCTTTTGACAATTCAACTACGGCTGGGCCGGCGGAAGAAACCCATCCTGTATCAATACAATGAGATAAAGCTGCAAACTCATTTCCGCTAAAATAGGGTTCACTATGAGGAATCATGGTCTAAAGATACTGGAGATTGCAAAGAATTAGTAAATATTAATAGGTTAAAAAACTATTCGTTTTCAATCCCTGTTCTAAGATTATAACTTGTATTCGTACCTTTAAACCATGAATGTAAACGCCCTATTAGAACGGGCCCTTCAATTGGAAATGCTGAGTGAAGCAGAAGGGGTTTGGCTATACCATAATGCTCCAATCTCCTCGCTTATGTTCACGGCGCACCAATTGCGGAAACTACAAAAAGCAGATACTGCAGATGTAGTTACTTGGCAAATTGACCGGAATGTAAATACAACTAATGTATGTGTTGCAAATTGTAAATTTTGCAACTTTTATCGAATTCCTGGGCATCCGGATTCCTACATTACGGATGATGAAACTTATCATCGTAAAATAGAAGAAACGATTGCCTTAGGAGGCGATCAGCTTTTGTTACAAGGAGGCCACCATCCGGAATTAGGAATAAGCTTTTATGAAGATTTATTTCGGAAGATAAAATCTTGGTATCCCGAAATTCGATTGCATAGCTTGGGTCCTCCGGAGATTGTGCATATTTCTGAATTGTCCGGAATCACCTATGCTGAAACCTTACAGAGATTAAAGGCCGCTGGGTTAGATTCCTTACCTGGGGCTGGGGCTGAAATTTTAAATGATCGTGTACGTAGATTGATATCTAATGGTAAGTGTTCTGGGGAAGAATGGTTGGAGGTAATGCGACAAGCCCATCAATTGTATTTACCTACCAGCGCAACCATGATGTTTGGACATATTGAAACCATTGAAGAACGGTTTGAACATCTGGTTCGGATTCGAGCAGTGCAGGCTCAAAAACCAGCAGACGCACCTGGATTTTTGGCATTTATTCCATGGCCTTATCAGGATGATGGAACCTTATTAAAACGAGTGAAAGGGGTAAGAAATACAACAAGTGCTGCAGATTATATTCGAATGTTATCCCTCAGTAGAATTATGTTGCCGAATATCCTGAATATTCAGGCATCTTGGTTGACGGTAGGTCCAGAGGTTGCTCAATTATGTTTATATGCTGGGGCCAATGATTTTGGGTCTATTATGATTGAAGAAAATGTGGTTTCTGCAGCAGGTGCTCCGTATCGTTTTACGGCTGTTGAAATTCAGAAATCTATTCAACAAGCTGGGTTTATTCCAAAACTTAGGGATCAACAATACCGATTTAGAGAAACCCCAAGGGTATTAGAAAACCAAATACTAGCCTAATGGTTCAACTGATTGAATGTCCTCGGGATGCAATGCAAGGAATCAATACCTTCATTCCTACCGCGCAAAAAGTAAAATATTTAAATCAATTGTTAAGGTGTGGATTTCACACCCTTGATTTTGGAAGTTTTGTCTCCCCTAAAGCAATTCCTCAACTTGCCGATACAGTAGAAGTAATTCAACAATTAGAACTCGAAAACACCTCTACAGAATTATTGGCGATTGTAGCAAATTTACGTGGAGCAGAAGTTGCGGTAGGTTGGGAAGAAATAAAATATATTGGATATCCATTTTCTATTTCCGAAACGTTTCAGCTTCGCAACACTCAAAAAACCATTGTTGAAAGTCTTTCATTGTTAAAGGAAATTCAAGATTTATGTATGCGCAATCGTAAAACATTGGTTGTGTATTTATCTATGGGATTTGGTAATCCTTATGGAGATACTTGGTCTCCTGAAATTGTGTTAGATTGGGCGGAGAAAGTGCAGCAGGAAGGGGTTTCCATTATTTCTTTAGCCGACACTACAGGGGTGGCCACGCCTGAATCTATTCAAAGTCTATTTACCTCCTTAATACCTGCCTGGCCTCAAGTAATATTTGGTGCGCATTTTCATTCCACTCCTGATACTTGGGAAGAAAAAATAGAAGCAGCCTGGAATAGTGGCTGTAGAAGATTTGACGGAGCATTAAAAGGTATTGGTGGATGTCCATTTGCTAAGGAAGAATTAACTGGGAATTTGGCAACTGAAAATATTTACCATTGGTTAACCCAAAAAAACATCCCGACGAATGTTTCGGAAACTGAGCTTCATCAGGCATTAAAAATAGCTTCTGAAACTTTTGCGTAAATCTTAGAGAAAATCGAAATTTGGCAATTCGATTAATTAATAAAATAAGTTATAATCTTTTTTAGAGATCAAGCCCCTTAAATCCCCAAGAAAGCTCTTGCAGTTCCACCCATTATTTGTGCTTTTACTTCTGCGGAAATAGAAGTTGCCTGCTCAATAAATTTACCGTGTTCTAAATCTCCTAGTGGAAAAGGATAATCTGTACCATAAGCAATTTTATCAGCACCCATAAGGTCAATTAAAAATTCTAGGGTTTTTAAATCATGGGTAATTCCATCTACCCAAAATTTACCCACATAATTTTTAGGTCCTTCTAAAACATCAATTGCACATAAATCAGGACGAGAATCATACCCATGTTGAACTCTGCCTAAGGTAAAAGGGAAAGATCCACCTCCATGACAAAACATCATTTTCAGTTTAGGGTATCGGTCGAATACACCTCCAAAAATACAAGAACAAATTGCACGTGAACATTCCGCAGGCATACCTACTAGCCAGGGAAGCCAATATTTTTGCATATCCGCTTGCCCCATCATTTCCCAAGGATGTACCAAAATAGCAGCATTCAAGCTTTCGGCTGCTGCCCAAATGGGATCGAAAATTTTCTCGCTTAAGTTTAACTGATTGATATTCGTTCCGATTTCAATTCCTGGAAACCCCAACTCCTCCTTACATCTTCTTAATTCTTCAATGGCCAAATCAGGAGCTTGCATAGGAACCGTGCCTAACCCGATAAAGCGATCTGGAAAACGATTCACCACAGCTGCAAGATGATCATTTAAATACTTTGACCAATCCAAAGTATGTGCTGGTTCAGCCCAATAACTAAACAAAACGGGTATTGTACATAATACCATTTTATCTACTTGATGGGCATCCATGTCTCTCAATATCCATTCAGGATCCCAGCAGTTTTGTCCTATTTCTCTAAAGAAGGTACCATCATCTCTTCGCATATTGGCAAAGGAAGGGCGATGGTGTTCGAGATGTATAAACCCTCCATACCCATATTTCTTTTTTAAATCTGGGATATGTTCTGGGATAATATGCGCGTGAATATCAATCTTCTCAGACTTCATTTGGTAAAAATAAACAAATATAATTGCCAAACTTTTGAACGTATTTTTGTGTTAATAAAACAGGTTGAATAAACTAAAATGGATTCTGGAGAAATTATCAATAAAGTCGCTCAAAGTGGGTTGGTTACCTTTAATTTACAAGACTATTACACCCAAGGGAAACGGCAGGTTTTAGACATTCAAGAATGGCTGTTTAAAGGGTTGATGTTAAAAGAAAAAGAATTTCGGGAATTTGTAAAAGCACATGATTGGTCCCAATATTCAGGAGGATGTGTATCCATCATTTGTTCCGCAGATGCAATTGTACCCACTTGGGCTTATATGTTAATTGCTACTAAACTTCAGCCACATACCGACAACTTTGTATTTGGTTCTCTATCTGAACTTGAAACCGAATTGTTTGTAAGAGCACTATCAAAGGTGGACTTCTCTAATTATACCGATGCTAAAATTGTAATAAAAGGATGCAGTGAAGTGGAAGTGCCCATTGCCATTTATGTTGAAGTAACAAGGTTATTAATGCCTTTTGCAGCCAAGCTTATGTATGGGGAACCTTGTTCAACAGTGCCTTTATGGAAAAAAGATTTAGTATAATTAATATATTATAAGTTTAGTATATTATATTGAAGTATATAGATTTTGCCATTGTTGGGAAACCACTTCTTCCGCATATTGATTCTCAGCCCATTTTCGGGCAAGATTTCCACATTTTTTTCGATTTTCTGTATCTAACATCCAACTAATTCCTGCTTGTAAAGAAAGAGGTTCTCCGCATTCTGCAAGCCATCCAGTAATTTTATGTTGAATCATTTCAGGAATTCCGCCAATATCTGAGCCAATCACCGGAAGCCCGCAGGCCATAGCTTCCATAATTGTATTCGGAAGATTATCCTCTAAAGAAGGAACAATCATCACCTCTGCGGATTGATACACCTCGCGAATGGCAGAGACTCCTTTCAATGTTCCTTTCCATTCCACTTCAAAATGATTCGAAACATATTCTGAGGCTACAGGATTTCCTACTATGATTAATTTTATTTTATCTTGGATCTCAGGAGATAATAATTGTAATGCTTCCCATAAAACAGAAAATCCTTTTCGGGGGTCTTTTACTTGTTGTGCGATAAACAACAATCTGATTTTAGAAGAGGATCTATCAGAAGACGTTGCGGGATAAAAATCAGAAATGGATATTGGATTAGGGATGGAATGAAAGCCATGCCCTTTTAACAATGGGGAATGTTTCATTTTATGCGTAAGCCAGTTTGAACAACCTACAAAATGAATGGGAGGGGAATTCAAAAATATTTGTTCTTTTTTTTGATAAATTTTTGAAGAAGTATCAGCAGGATTAGGGTGCTTTAACAACGGACAATTTCCACAACCCGATAAATAGTTTTGGCATCCTCGAGTATAATGACATCCCCCGGTAAACACCCATTCATCATGCAGGGTCCAAACAATCTTTTTTCCTGAATTAATAATTTGTTGAATCGTATTTAAAGAAACAAACCCATGTTGAACCCAATGAATATGGACAATATCTGCTTCCTGAAATACAGGATGTTTAAGTATCGGCATACCCAATTGTGCAGTTGAAAAAGCAAACCGTGTGTTTTTAGTTTTTTCTTCAGGTAACATCCATACCTTTTCACCAAACTTTCGAATTAAAAAAAACCACTTTTGCCATTTCTTTGGATACAACGCAAATACTCCCTCTTCCGGAATATCCTCTAGTGCGGTTAACATTTTAATCGGTTGGCTTGTCTTACGAAGGGCTTTCAATTGTCTACGTGCAGCCAAACCTGCCCCTCCCCCGGCATAGGTACTCAGCAATACAACTTTCATTTTGACTTCTCCGCCAGCACAATCAAATTAAAATATAAGGATTCATCTTTGGGTAAAATCGCACTAACCCACCATCCTGTAAATTGAAAAGGCGCTGTAATGAAAGGCAACAATGCTGTTCGAAGGATTGGTGGCAATCGCTCAATTCGACGGAAAAAATATAATGCCTGAATTTGATACAATACAGAAATAAAACTACCAGACTTTCGCATTTCAAGTATAGTAAATCCGTTCTTCTCCAATAAATAAGTTAATCCAAAAGAAGTATATCTCCCATAATCATTGGGTATTTCATGTTCATTCCAAACAAAAGGAATGGTAAGCAATATTTTCCCTCCAGGCTTCATTACTCGATGAATCTCCCGTAAAGCATTATCCGGTTCAAATACATGTTCTAATACTTCAGATGCAAAAACAGAATCGAAAGTTGAACTATCAAAGGGCAAGGTTTTTCCATCATAAAAAACATCTACTTCTTCTTGTTCATGAGAATGCCCAGGGTTTTCCATATCAACGCCAACATATCTTTCTACCTTAAAAAGTGATTGATAAGGCTTTGCCCCACAGCCATAATCCATGAGTTGTCCTGATAATTGGGGTGCTAAATTCCGGATATGCATTAAAAGATTGCGGCGAATCAACCAAAAAGGATGGAAAAACAAACTAAAAACCCCTGGAAAAAAAAGCTGATGAGAATACCATTTTTTTAATCCTTTCATGGTTTCACTTTTAAATTGAGTGGATAGGCTAGAAGCATAAATATAAAAATATCAAAAGAAAAGCAGATAGGGGAACCCTAAGTAGCAATATTGTGTAATTAATGCATGTCAACAACCCAAAGTTTTATTACTGAGCATAAAGTTTCAGCTACAAAAGAAGAATTATTTAGATTTTTTGAAGTTCCTGAAAATCTATCCAAAATATCCCCTCCTGAAATGGGACTTACTGTGGTTAAAGTTGAAGGAGATCCGTTACGTGCCGGAAGCAAGATCACTTATAAATTCAAACAATGGGGTATCCCGATGAAATGGGTGGCACGAATAGCAGAATGGAAAGAAGGAGAGTATTTTATTGATGAACAACTTTCAGGGCCATTTAGCTATTATCAGCATTGTCATCGCATTATTACAAATGGCAATGAAACGCTAATTCGAGATGAAATTGAATATAAACTTCCATTTGGCTTATTAGGGAACTGGTTTGCAGGAAAACAAGTGAAGTCTTTGTTTTTAAAAGCTTTTGAATTTAGGAAAGAGGCTATGCTTAAGAATTTCCCGAACCATACCTATTAATCTTAAATAAAAACTGATAAATATCAGTTGTTAAACTGATTCGGGTCATTCCATACCCGAAAATGGGGATTCAATTTTGTGCTTATGAATCCCCCTTGGTCAAATACCCTATCACCCTTAGCAGACAAGGCTTCGAAGGATGGAGTATGTTACCATTGTGGGCAATCTATTCTAACGATTCCAATCACTAAAGATCAACATTCCTTTTGTTGTGTTGGATGTGAAACTGTTTATCAATTACTAAAGGAGCATAACCTTTGTAAGTATTATACGCTTCAAGAAACTCCCAACCGGAAAGCAGTAAAACCTCTACCCAAAGACCAATTTGCCTATCTAGACTTACCTGAAATTCAGGATCAGTTAATCCTGTTTAAAGAAGGCAAAACCAGTTTGGTTTCCTTCTTTTTACCGGATATACATTGTAGTTCCTGTTTATACTTTAGATGTAGTTAATAAAACCGAAGATACCCTTCATCTGGAATTAAGTTCTCCTCAGGGAGAAATTATCCTGACCGGGAAAGATGCTATTGCTCCCCCTGCGGGGCAATTCAAAGGGAGTTTCCTGCTATTGATTCCTGAAAAATCCTTGCAAAAGATGAGTACCCCCGTTGAAATTGAAATTGTCTCAAGGGGTATTATCATGGAAACCGTAAAAACCAAATTTCTGGGACCTTCAAAGTAAACAAGTTTATAACTTTCTATATTAATTATTATATGAATTGGGGAATAAAAATAATGATTGGAATGGGCATATTTATGCTCCTTATTCTGGGCATGGTTACCATTGCGATGTGGCAAAACATTGAGCTTGAATCTGAGGACTATTATGCCCGTGAATTGGTATATGAAGAACAATTAGAAAAATTCAGAAATGCAAAAGAACAAGGTTGGTTACCCGTATGGACGGTTCAACCCAGATGTTTATCCTTACAGTTTATTTCCCCTGTAACTGCCTCTGTCAAATGGATCAGACCTTCTGCCTTATCTCAGGATTTTAGTTCAACCTTCCAAACGGATTCTACTGGTAAATTAGAAATTTGCGATGCAAGATTAGTTAGTGGCATGTGGAGAGCTGAACTGAATTGGTCACAAGCCGGAAAAAGCTGCTATCAGCAACAAATTTTAAATATCCCATGATGGTTTGGTTAGCCTCAGGATTACTATTGGGACTTATTGGGGGTTTGCATTGTTTAGGAATGTGTGGCCCCTTGATATTTGCTTTTAGTGGCAATACTCGCATTGAAATTCTCGCTTATCATTTGGGTAGAATTCTCATGTATGCCTGTTTAAGATTGATTGCAGGTACTATAGGCATGAGCTTAGAATTAGGTGGGATCCAACAAAGCGTCACCTTAATTAGCAGTATACTAATGTTAGCGCTCATTTGGATTCCCTTTCCTAAAAATCGAAGAGGTTTTGCCTGGTTATCTTATGGCATGCAAAAGTTTTCTCAAAACAATTCCGCCAGCAGCAAGATGGCGCTAGGCGCTCTAAATGGATTACTCCCTTGTGGTTCGGTTTATATTGCAATGGCAGGTAGTGCTGGAGGTGCAAATCCAGTCTATTCTGCCCTATTTATGGCTATGTTCGGGTTGGGAACCTTTCCAGTATTAGCAATGGTAAGCTTTGTTGGTAAACAAGTATCCCCTATTATACTGGTTAAGCTGAGAGGATTTGTACCCTATCTTGCAAGTTTCATTGCATGTTTAATGATTATCAGAGGCATGAACCTAGGAATCCCCTATTTAAGTCCTCAACAAACGAAATCCGGAAATTTAAGCTGTTGTAAAATACAACCTACACGATCTCCAAAACATTAATTCCTTTTTTCAGAAACCGGGGTAAGTTTGTCGGCTCCAAAATAAGAATGAAGAACAGAAGGTAAGATTACTTCCCCATCGGAAGTTTGTCCATTTTCCAACATTGCGGCCACAATTCGAGGTAGGGCTAATGCAGAGCCATTTAAGGTATGGCATAACATATTCCCTTGTGCAGATTTATATCTTAGCTTTAAACGATTTGCCTGAAAAGATTCGAAGTTACTTACCGAACTAACTTCTAACCATTTTTGCTGCCCTCCGCTCCATACCTCCATATCATACGTTTTTGCTGAATTAAAACTGATATCACCACCACATAGTAAAGCTACCCGATATGGTAATTCTAATTTTTTTAATAATGACTGCACATATTCACTCATCTCCTCCAGGGTTTTATATGATTCATCAGGATGTGTAATTTGTACAATTTCAACTTTATCAAATTGATGCAGTCGGTTCAAACCTCTTACCTCTTTACCATAGGAACCCGCCTCTCTTCTAAAGCAGGGAGTATATCCACAATTTTTAATCGGAAGCTCCTTCTCGGAAATAATTATATCACGATATAAATTGGTTATAGGAACTTCTGCTGTGGGTATCAGGTATAAATTGTCCTCATTTACAAAATACATTTGCCCCTCTTTATCGGGTAATTGCCCTGTCCCAAAACCAGAATCAGCATTTATCATAATCGGAGGCTGTATTTCCAAATATCCTGCAGTATGAGCTTCTTCCAGAAAAAAATTTATTAACGCTCTTTGTAAACGAGCTCCTTGCCCTTTATAAACCGGAAAACCAGCTCCTGTAATTTTATTTCCTAATTCAAAATCAATAATATCCAGCGATTTAGCCAGTTCCCAATGCGGCTTGGCTGTTTCAGGAAGAGATAAATTAACCTGATGTTGATAGGTAATGCTATTTTCCTCCGGGGTTTTACCGGCAGGAACACTGCTATGTGGTAAATTTGGAAGCTTCACCAATATACCTTGTTGCTCGAATTCAATTACCCTTAATTGCTCTTCCAGGCTTTTAACTTCCTCTCTTAGCTGATTAGCACCTGCCTTAGCTGAATCGGCAGAACCTGTGTCCCCCTGGGCCATAAACTGACCAATGGATTTTGCCAACCGATTACTTTCAGCCCTACTTTCTTCAAGTGAAGTTAACACCTGCCTTCTTTTTAGATCCATATTTCCTCTACCCAGATCCGGGCCTCTCGAACATGTTTTATTTCAAGCCGCTCAATAACCCAGTCTTTCTGCTCACGTAAAAGATTAATAGACAACATATTTTTAATTTCAGGTAATTATTGATGCGAAATAACAAAAATACATTGGATACCCCGATGAGGTCTTTGTAAATGAATGATTATTCTTTTTTGTCAGACAGATTCTTTTATTAAATTTGTAATGTTTTTAGAGAAAGGCGCCACTCGCCTTCCTGCCTAGAAATCCTTGGTTGCCTGATCATTTGTTTAGGAATTATTGTTAAACCAAGGGAATTATCATTACACTTTCATTTTTGTATGTTTGATATTGTAGGGTTGAATACCTTATTGCTCTCTGAGTTGCGTGAAATTGCACAACGAATGGGGATTACAGATTTTCGGGATTTAAAAAAAGCGGATCTGGTATACCGAATATTAGAACAACAAGCCATTAATGGAGAGTCAAGTACTCCATCCATTACGGTTGAAGAAAAATCTGATATTCCTACTTCGGTTGTTCGTAAAGCAAGGAGTTCTGTAAAGGATTCCCCTGAACCTGAAGAATTGCCTAAAACCCTTTCTGCCCCAGAAGAAATGGATACCCCTCCAGGGTTAGATTCTGGTCCATCTAAAGGGAGAAGACCCAGAAGACAATCAGTAGTAGAAACTTTTGAAGTTGAAGCCATTGTACCTGACTCCATTTTAGATAACCGTGAATCCCGTAGCCAGGACCAAGAACCATCCTATAGAGACCGAGGTAATGAAGGGTTTTCTAGGGGCAATGATTATTCTCAAGATAACTCCAGAAATCCACGGGATTTTCGCGAAAGAGAACCCAAAGAGTATAGGGAACCCCGTGAATATAGAGAAAGCAGAGAAGAAAACTCCTCTTATGCTGGACCAAGCCGAAACCGTGACGATGCCTATAATCCTTCAGCACCCGCAACTCCTCCCCAGCCACCAGCACCTCAATTTGAATTTGATGGTATTGTAACCAGTTCAGGCGTGCTTGAAATTGTACCTGAAGGTTATGGATTCCTAAGATCTTCAGAGTATAATTATTTATCCTCACCCGATGATATTTATGTTTCTCCTTCTCAAATAAAACTCTTTGGAATGAAAACGGGAGATACCGTTTTCGGATCGGTAAGACCTCCTAAAGAAGGAGAAAAATATTTCGCCCTTCTAAAGGTGGAAACCATGAATGGTAAACCCTGGGAAAAAGTAAGGGATAGAATTTTATTTGATCATCTAACTCCACTTTTTCCGGATGAAAAATTTGAGTTGGACATGGGACCAACTGAATTATCTACCAGAATCTTAGATTTATTTTGCCCCATTGGTAAAGGTCAACGCGGACTTATCGTTGCTCAGCCCAAAACAGGTAAAACCATTCTTCTGCAAAAAATCGCAAACGCGATCGCAAAAAATCATCCTGAAGTTTATCTGATAATCTTACTGATTGATGAAAGACCGGAAGAAGTTACCGATATGTCTAGAAACGTAAATGCAGAAGTAATCGCATCAACCTTCGATGAACCCGCTGAAAGACATGTTCAAGTAGCGAATATCGTGATGGAGAAAGCCAAAAGAATGGTGGAATGTGGGCATGATGTAGTAATATTATTAGACTCTATTACCCGTTTAGCAAGAGCACATAATACCTGTATGCCTGCGTCTGGTAAAATATTATCTGGAGGGGTAGACGCAAATGCCTTACATAAACCCAAACGCTTCTTTGGGGCGGCTAGAAACATCGAAAATGGTGGGTCTTTGACAATCATCGCCACGGCATTGGTTGAAAC
>RFSG01000073.1 GCA_009924095.1 Sphingobacteriia bacterium | reverse complement strand
TGTAGATTAAAATACCTATCCTAATAAATAAGGCAGGGTAAGCCCGAAGGTGGGTCGGTGAAGTTGAAAGTTAATAATTTTTGACTTTGGGTATTTTGGGGCTATTTTTCTATCTTTGCTTCTAAACATTCTTTGATAAATATGGCCTTTGATATTGAAATTATTCGGGAGATATATGCCCGTTTTCCCCAGCGCATAGAGGCAGCTCGCCAGAAACTTGGTCGTTCATTGACCTTGACAGAAAAAATATTGTACTCGCATTTATTTAATGCTGAGAATATATCTTCCTATGAAAGAGGAAAAGCCTATGTTGATTTTGCACCAGATCGGGTTGCCATGCAGGATGCTACTGCTCAAATGGCATTACTTCAATTTATGCAAGCAGGACGCAAAAAGGTTGCTGTTCCTTCTACTGTTCATTGCGACCATTTAATTCAGGCCAAAGATGGAGCTAAAACGGATTTGGCAAATGCCTTAGATATTAATAGTGAAGTGTTTCAATTTTTGTCTTCAATTTCCAATAAATATGGAATTGGTTTTTGGAAACCTGGGGCAGGAATTATCCATCAAGTGATATTAGAAAATTATGCGTTTCCTGGAGGGATGATGATTGGTACGGATTCGCATACTGTAAATGCTGGAGGATTAGGGATGATCGCTATTGGTGTGGGCGGTGCAGATGCGGTAGATGTAATGGCAGGAATGGCATGGGAATTAAAAATGCCGAAATTAATTGGGGTGCGTTTAACCGGAAAAATGAATGGCTGGACTTCTGCAAAGGATGTGATATTAAAGGTTGCAGGAATTTTAACGGTTAAAGGTGGAACAGGTGCAGTAGTAGAATATTTTGGTCCCGGGGCAGATCAAATTTCTTGCACTGGTAAAGGAACCATCTGTAATATGGGTGCTGAAATTGGAGCTACCACTTCTATTTTCGGATATGATGAAAAAATGAGTGCTTATTTACGGTCCACTGGAAGAGCAGAGGTAGCTGATTTAGCAGATGGAATAACAGCTCATCTAAGAGCTGATGAAGCGGTTTATGAACAACCAGAAAAATATTTTGATCAGTTGATTGAAATAGACTTAGATACTTTAGAGCCGCATGTGAATGGACCTTTTACACCAGATTTAGCTTGGCCTATTAGTCAATTTGCAAAAGCAGTAAAAGATAATAATTGGCCAGCAACCCTAGAGGTTGGATTGATTGGGTCTTGTACTAATTCTTCCTATGAAGATATTACACGTGCTGCATCTATTGCCCGTCAGGCAGTGGATAAAAAGTTAGAAGCCAAGGCTGAATTTACCATAACCCCAGGTTCAGAATTAGTGCGTTATACAGTGGATCGGGATGGGCTTTTATCTACCTTCAATCAAATGGGGGGGGTAGTATTAGCAAATGCTTGTGGGCCTTGTATCGGGCAGTGGTCAAGACATACTACAGATCCCAATCGTAAGAATTCTATCATAACTTCTTTCAATCGCAATTTTGCAAAACGTAATGATGGAAATCCGAATACACATGCCTTTGTTGCTTCTCCTGAAATTGTAACTGCTTTTGCTATTGCTGGGGATTTAACTTTTAATCCGCTTACCGATACCCTAATGAATAAAGATGGGATAGCTGTAAAGTTAGAGGAGCCACAAGGAATTGAATTACCACTTAAAGGATTTGCTGTTGAAGATGCAGGTTATCAAGCTCCGGCAGAAGATGGAAGTCAACTTACCGTTGCGGTTAGTCCAACTTCAGATCGCCTTCAAATTTTAGAAGAGTTTAAACCCTGGGAAGGTATTGATTTATTAGGATTAAAATTATTAATCAAGGTAAAAGGAAAATGTACCACTGACCATATTTCCATGGCAGGTCCTTGGTTAAAATATAGAGGGCATTTAGATAATATCTCTAATAATATGTTGATTGGAGCAGTAAATATTTTCAATGAAAAGACTGACTGTGTAAAGAATCAATTAGACCAATCTTATGCAGGAGTACCTCAAGTGCAACGTGCTTATAAAGCTGCAGGGATAGGGTCAATTGTGGTTGGAGATGAAAATTATGGAGAAGGATCCTCCCGTGAGCATGCTGCCATGGAGCCCCGTTTTTTAGGGGTAAGAGCAGTATTGGTTAAATCATTTGCTAGGATTCATGAAACTAATCTAAAAAAACAAGGGATGTTAGCATTAACCTTCCAAGATAAATCAGATTATGATCTTATTCAGGAAGACGATCAAATTGATATTATTGGATTGCAACAATTTTCTGAAGGGGTGCCTTTAACTTTAGTTCTGCATCATGCAGATGGAACTAAAAATGAGATTAAAGTGCAGCATACTTATAATTCTGCTCAAATCGAATGGTTTAAAGCAGGTAGTGCTTTAAATTTAATTAAAGCTCAGCATGCTTAATTAATATAATTAATAAAAAGGGGAGAATTTATTCTCCCTTTTTTTATGGATATTTAGTTGCATTTTTTACTACGGTGAAATAATTTTTTACTAAAATGATTTATCATTTAACCACTTCAAAAATTTGGGAAGAAGCCTTAAGGCTTGAGATATATATTACTTCAAGTTTAAAGACAGAAGGATTTATACATTGTTCTTTTCGGGATCAAGTTATTCAATCTGCAAATCTTCATTTTAAAGAGGAAAGCGAATTGATATTATTGCATATCGTGGATAAGCGACTTGGAGATTTATTAAAAATTGAGCCTTCTCGTAATGGTGAATTATTTCCCCATATATATGGACCCTTACCTTTAGAGGCAATAGAGGATCAAACTATTCTTCAACGAAATAATCAAACCCAATTATTTCAATGGTAAATTAACTCAGTCCTGAAATTATACCATTTTGAATATCCATCGATAACGCTGCAGGCTGAACAGGTAAGCCTGGCATTCGAAGAATATCTCCCGCAATAGCTACAATAAATCCTGCGCCAATCTGTGGAATTAATTCACGAATAGGAAGAATAAATCCTTCCGGTGTGCCGGTTATAGAGGGGTTTTCAGTGAATGAATAAGGCGTTTTTGCAATACATACAGGCAAATTATTCCAACCCATTTTATTTATTTTTTTTAGGGTTGAAATTGCAGTAGGACTTAATTCAACTCTTGCACCATGATATATTTTTTGTACAATGGAATTTAATTTATTTTCTATTGAATCTTCCAATTCATATAAATAATTTATTTTAGGGGAAGGGTTTTGGTTAATGGCATCTAATACTTTTTGAGCTAATTCCTCTGCACCTTTTCCACCTTGCGTAAACGCTTTATTTATTGCAAAAGGATATTTATTTTTAATACACCAATCTGATAAATTATTAATTTCTAATTCGGAATCATTTGCAAAATAATTAAGGGAAATAATTATTGGCATACCCATTTGTTGTAGATTTAATATATGTCTATGCAGATGTGGAATTCCATTTTTAACTGCTTCTGGGTTTATTTCTACAGATTCATTTTCTGTTAATCCTCCTTGTACTTTAAGTGCTTTTAAGGTAACAACGATTACAGCTGCACTTGGAATAAGGCCTGAGGTTCTGCATTTAATATGAATAAATTTTTCAGCCCCCAGGTCACTGCCAAATCCAGCTTCGGTAATTACATATTCACCCAATGACAAAGCCATTTGTGTAGCTATTACTGAATTACATCCATGGGCAATATTTGCAAAAGGTCCACCATGAATTAAAGCTGGGGTATTTTCAGTAGTTTGAACCAGATTAGGGAGCAAGGCATCTTTCAATAAAATACATAATGCTCCACCGGCTCCTAGGTCTTTAACGGTGAAAGGTTGTTTTTGCAGGGTATATCCTATAACTATTCGGTCTATTCGAGTTCTAAGGTCATCTGCATTTTGGGCTAGGCATAATATCGCCATTAATTCAGAAGCTGGCGTTATATCAAACCCCGATTCTCTAGGGACACCATTTTGCAATCCTCCCAAACCTGACATAATATTCCTCAAGGATCTATCATTTACGTCTAGAATTCTTTTCCAAGTAATTTCTTTTAAAGCTTTATCTGTGTTTAAATGATGGTATTGATAATTTTCGATTAAGGCAGTTAAGGTATTATGTGCACTGGTAATTGCATGAAAATCTCCCGTAAAATGAAGATTAATATCTTCCATGGGTAGTACTTGCGCATATCCGCCACCGGCAGCACCACCTTTCATTCCAAAGACAGGTCCTAAGGAAGGTTCCCGCAAAGCCACAATACTATTTTTACCTAGTCGGTTTAATCCTAAGGATAAACTAACGGTGGTAACTGTTTTTCCATTTCCCGCTTTGGTTGGAGAAATAGCGGTAACCAATACAAGTTTATTCTTTTTGACCTTTTCGGTATTTAAATTAGATAACTCTATTTTTCCAATAAAATGACCATAAGGCCGACAAGAGGATTCAGGAATTCCTAATGTTGTGGAAAGTTGTAAAATAGGGGTTAAAGGAATTTCCCTAGCTATTTCGAGATCTGTTTTCATACGTCAATAAAGGTACTAATTATTAAATATTTTATTTGGCTGAGGATTATTTACGAATCATAATAAATATGCTTATTTTTAGAGGTATTTATTTTAATACATTATGAAATCATTTGTTTTTAAGTCGAATTTAAACTGTGAGGGCTGTATTGAACAAATTCGGATTCCATTGCATCAAATTTCAGAGATAGATCAATGGGAGGTAGATCTGATTCATCCAGATAAGTTAATAATCCTGCATGGGGAATTAATAGATTACAAAGCTGTAATTTCCAAAATTGGAGAAGCAGGATACCGGCTTGAATATTTGCCAGATTTTGTCTTGTTGAATAATTAAAGGAAATAAATTTCGTTTTAGGTTATATTGGGTAATCAAAGGTTAGATTTTCCAATAAAATGTTTTTAATTGGAACGTGTGGGTAGGCCAAACTGTTAGTTGGTAGTATTATTATTCAAATCATTAAATCTGGAAATTATGTTGACTTGGAAAAATGTTTTACAATTTGCAAGAGAGGGTAGTCCAAAGCCAGACCGGGTGATGAATTTATCCATTGAAGAGTGGAAACAAAAATTATCTCCAGATGTATTTGAAATCACGCGATTAAGGGGGACTGAACGGCCGTTTTCGGGTGAATATTGTGGTGTTTTTGAGTTAGCATTATATGCTTGCGTTTGTTGTGGTGCCTTATTGTTTGATGCTAGTTATAAATTCGAATCTGGTACAGGATGGCCTAGTTTTACGCAGCCCATTTCAGATAATGCAGTAAAATACAGTGCTGATTTTAGTCATGGGATGGAAAGAATTGAGGCATTATGTAATACCTGTGAAGCGCATTTAGGGCATGTTTTTCCGGATGGTCCTTCACCTTCGGGTTTGCGGTTTTGTATGAATTCAAAATCTTTAATTAAAGTAGAAGAGGCTCAGGTTGGGCATAAAGAAACGGTGACTTTTGGAGGGGGATGTTTTTGGTGTACGGAAGCAATATTTGAATCATTAAAAGGGGTTGAAAAAGTAAGGTCAGGTTATAGTGGCGGATCTATTGTTAATCCCACTTATCGCCAAGTTTGTTCAGGAACCACCGGCCATGCAGAGGTTATACAAATTGAATTTGATCCTAAGGTGATTTCTTTTGAGGATTTAGTAAAAATTCATTTATATACCCATGATCCTACCACTGTTAATCGGCAAGGAGCGGATGTTGGAAGTCAATATAGATCTGCTATTTTTTATCATTCTGAGGCGCAGAAATTAACTGCAGAAAAAGTAATTAAAGCGCTTACTCCAGAATTTGATAATAAAATAGTGACTGAAGTTTCAAGATTAGCTAATTATTATCCAGCTGAGGATTATCATCAGAATTATTACGCGCAGAACGCAACGCAACCTTATTGTCAAGCTGTAATTTCTCCTAAGCTGGCAAAGCTTAGGGCAAAGTATAAGGATAAATTGAAATAGTAAGGATTTATTGGAGTTTACTTTATTCAAATTAAAACTGGTAAATTAATCTTTGATATACTTAATTTCAGGGTTTAATATATAATTTCTAACTCTTTCAATTGAATTGGGACTTACAGTGGCTGCGAAATATTTTTCATTCCAATTAAATTTTGGTTCTGTTAATTTATGTTTATTTACCCAATGAGCAGATTCTCCTTTAATTAATTTAATTGCATTACTAGTGCTCATTGCAGGTTTTAATTTAATGAGGCAGTGCATATGATTTTGACTTCCCTGAATTTGTTCGATCTGAATATATTTAGTTTTTGCATTTTCTATAATATGTTTAGTTAACTTATTTAATAAGCTTTTAGAAAGGAAGGGATATTTATTTTTCGTATACCAGGCTACGTATACATATAATTCTGCTTTTGGCATAATATGGGCGTTTAGGGCAGCAATTTAAGCGTAGGATGGAGAAAGTCCTTGGACACTTTAATACAGGAAATGTACAGGGAGATGCTGGGGGGATGAGAAATAAATAAATAAAGATAGGTTAAAGGGATTTGGAGATGGGGGACCTAGGTCCCTTGAATATTTAATATTAGATTTTAATATTCAAAATGGAGGCTGGAAAGGATATGGGGGGGACTTAAGTCCGGTTGAATATTTAATATTAGATTTTAATATTCAAAATAGATGCTGGAAAGGATATAGGGGGGACTTAAGTCCTATGAATATTTCAAATTTTATTTTTAAGGTTTTTGTTTGAGGTTTGAAGAGGTTTCTAGAGTAGGGGGGACTTAAGTCCGGTTGAATATTTAATTTTAGATTTTAATGTTCAAAATGGAGGCGGGAAAGGATATAGGGGGGACTTAAGTCCAGCTAATTATTTTTTATGTAAGATACGGCTGGTTATTTACCTTCCGATTTAGCGTAAATTATATTTTTACTAAAAGAATACAAAGGGGGGGGGACTTAAGTCCCGTCTGCCTAGAAGCATTGAAGAGAAATATCCGAAATTTGTTTTATTATACAAGGCAGTGTCATCTAGCGCCAAAGCGGGGGACTTAAGTCCCATATTACCCCATAATTTATTAATCAAGCCCCTGAATAATATATCCTTTCTAGTGATTATTATTAATTCAAAAGATAATTTTATTTATAATCCGTCTACCCCAACAAAATCCCACTCCTCACCGGAAGGCCATGGTGCTGTTAATATTATCTTCTCCCCAGTTACAGGATGAATAAATTCTAATTGATAGGCATATAAAGCAATCCTGGCATCTGGTAAGGGTTTCGTAGAGGCATATTTTACATCACCTAATAACCCGCAATGAATACTAGAAAGCTGAACCCTAATCTGGTGTTGACGACCGGTAATTGGATATACTGCAACCAATGCATTATTTCCTCTTGTTGAAATTACTTTATATATTAATTCACTTTGTTGAGCACCCGGAAAATTTACGGGAGAAGCTTTAATAATATTTTTTCCCGGTAATTTATGTAAATAATGGGTTAATTTTCTTTCGGCTTGCTGTGGAATTTGAACCGTAACCGCGATATAGGTTTTTTTGATTTCATGATTCCTAAAACTTTCTGACATCCGAGCAGCAGCTTTAGATGTTTTTGCAAAAATGGTAATCCCGCCAACTGGCCTATCTAACCGATGCAATAAACCTAAATAAACCTCCCCGGGTTTGTTATATTTTTTTTTGATATATTTTTTTACTATTTCTGGTAAACTTAAATCTTTGGTTTCATCTGGTTGTGAAGGAATACCAAATGGTTTTATTACTCCTAATAAATGATTGTCTTCATAAATAATATCTAATTCCGGTAAATCGTTTATTTCCACAATTAATAACTTTCTTTATCAGTGGGAAATTTTCCTGATTTTACATCTGAATGATAATTTTCAAATGCTTTCTTCATGTCCTCATATAATGAAGCATATCGTCTTAAAAATCTAGGTTCAAATTCTTTAGTAATACCTAACATATCATGTGTAACCAAAACCTGTCCATCTACTCCTCCACCTGCACCAATTCCGATAACTGGGATCCTAATAGTTTGAGCAACTTGTTTTGCCAAATTTGCCGGTATTTTTTCTAACACTAGTGCAAAAATTCCTAACTCTTCTAATAATCTTGCATCCTTTATTAACTGTGCTGCTTCCATTTCTTCAGTAGCGCGTACAGTATAAGTGCCAAACTTATAGATGCTTTGAGGCATTAGGCCCAAATGCCCCATCACTGGAATTCCTGCAGATACAATTCTTCTTACTGATTCTTGTACAAATTCTCCTCCCTCTAATTTAATTGCATGTGCACCCGATTCTTTCATTATTCTAATCGAAGATTGCAATGCATTTTTTGAATCTCCTTGATAATTTCCAAAAGGGAGATCTACCACTACCAGTGCACGTTTAACACCCCGAATTACAGAAGAAGCATGATAAATCATTTGATCCAAAGTAATGGGTAAGGTAGTCTCATGACCAGCAATTACATTAGAGGCGGAATCGCCCACTAATAAAATATCTATTCCCGCATCATCTAATATTTTTGCCATTGAAAAATCATAGGCAGTTAACATAGATATTTTTTCACTGCGCAACTTCATCTCCTGTAATACATGAGTAGTTACTCTTTTATCTGAATGGGATTGTATTGACATGTGTTTATTTTTATTCAACTTTTACCAAAACGCTTATCTGTTAAGAAACTATTTTTTATCTGAATAAATTCCTCAATAATATTCTCTACTATTTCTTTCGCGGGAATAATATCATTAATTAAACCGCTAATTTGTCCAATCTCTAATTCTCCTTCTTCCATATTCCCTTCATACATACCTTTTTTTGCACGACCTTTTCCTAATAAATCAGATAATTGTTCTTTGCTTCCCCCTGAATTTTCGAGATTTAATATTTGATTAAAAAACTCATTTTTAAGTAATCTAACAGGAGTTAATGATTTTAGCATTAATTGGGTAGAATCTGCTTCTGCGGTAATTACAGCAGATTTAAAATTACTATGTGCACTAGATTCAACAGACGCAACAAAACGACTACCCACTTGAACACCATCTGCGCCAAGTACCATGGCGGCTAACATGCCAGCTCCAGTTCCGATACCACCGGCTGCAATTAATGGAATTTTTATGGCTTGTTTAACTTGTGGAAGCAAACAAAAGGTGGTGATTTCCTCTCTTCCATTATGTCCACCAGCTTCAAATCCTTCTGCCACAATAGCATCAACTCCTGCGGCTTCACATTTAATGGCAAATTTTACACTGGATACCACATGAACAACTGTTATTCCTTTTTCTTTTAACCAGCTTGTCCAGGTTCGCGGATTTCCAGCAGAAGTAAAAACTATTTTAACCCCTTCCTCCGCAATTATTGCCATGTGTTTTTCAATGTCGGGATATAATAAAGGAACGTTTACCCCAAAGGGTAATTGCGTGTTTTGTTTACATTTTTGAATTTGTTCCCGCAAAATCTCAGGGTACATAGAACCTGATCCAATTAATCCCAATCCACCGGCATTAGAAACAGAAGATGCCAATTCCCATCCACTGCACCAAATCATACCCGCTTGTATTATCGGGTATTTAATTCCAAACAATTTTGTGATTGAGTTTCCTTCAAACGAAATCATTTAATCAATATTAAATCCAAAGGGTAAAACAATTTAATCATTAAAATTAATTTCAGTACTATCGCCAATATTTACACTTTGGGATTTACCCTTTAATATGGCATCATTCCCAACCACTGAATGTTTTAATAAAATAGAATCCAGGGTAGCATAATCCCCTAAAATACTATCTTGTACAATTGAATGTTCAATTCGAACTCCTTTGCCAATGGCAACATACGGGCCTATTATTGAATTTTCAATAAAACAATCCTCATCAATGGAAACAGGAGAAACTAAAATAGAATTAATTAATCCTTTAGGTAAAGATAATTCTGCATCCTTTCTACCTAATAATATTCTGTTGGTTTCTAATAAGCTATCTTTTTTTCCGCAATCAAACCATTTATTTACATTTTGGGTTTTAATTTTTACTCCTTTTTCTACCATCCACATCAACGCATCGGTTAAATGATATTCAGTTTGGGTACGCAATCCATTTTCAATTAAATGATGAATGGCTTCAAACAATAATTCAGTTTCTAATATTTTATAAATTCCAGCTAAAGCTAAATTACTTTTGGGGATAGTAGGTTTTTCTGCTAAGGATTCAATAAATCCTTCGGAATTTAATCTTACTACTCCGAATTTACGGGGATCCTCAACCGTATCTACTCCTAAAATAGAAGTCTTACTTTCTAGAAAGGATAAATAATCAACATCTAAAATAGTATCTCCTAAAACAATTAATAAGCCTTTTGGGTCAGGTTTAATTAACATTTCTGTCATGCTAATTGCATGCGCAAGACCTTCCCTTGGACCTTGAATTACAAATTGAGTAGTTATATTTTTTCCGTAATTATCTCGAATATATTCTTCAATTTTTTCTCCCAAATAGCCAATAACAAATATAAAATCATTAACCCCTGCTTCAATTAAATTATCGAGAATATGCCCTAAAATAGGTTTTCCAGCTACCGGAATTAATGGTTTAGGCTGTGTATGGGTGTGGGGTCTTAATTTGGTACCTGCCCCTGCAACGGGAATTATTGCTTGCATAAAATTCGAATTGCTTATGTTTCCGTTGAATGCTTATTTAGAATTATTCATTAATTCTTCAATTTCTTCAATGGTTATTGGAATGTTTTTCATTAAATCGATAATTCCGGTTTCCGTAATTACCACATTATTTTCAATTCTAATTCCAATTTTTTCTTCTGGAATATAAATTCCAGGTTCAACTGTAAATACCATTCCTGCTTGCATTTCTAAATATCGATTTCCGACATCATGAGTAACTAATCCTAAAAAATGAGAAGTTCCGTGCATAAAATATTTTTTATAAGCTGGCCAATCCGGATTTTGATTTCGGATTTGATCTTGGGTTAATAGTTTTAATTCTAATAAAGCTGATTCCATATATTGACCTACTTCTTTTTGGTAAGCATCTAATTTAACACCTGGTTTTAATAACCTCATGGCTTTTTGTTGCACTTCCAGCACAGCAGAATAAATCGCTTTTTGTCGGTCAGAATATTTACCATTTACAGGAATGGTTCTTGATAAATCTGCTTTATAATTTCCGTAATTCGCACCAAAATCTAATAAGATTAAATCACCATCCTTACAAATTTGATTATTTAATATATAATGTAATACACAAGCATTACCTCCACTAGCAATAATAGGATCATAAGCATGACCATCAGCCCGATGAGAAATAAATTCGTGAATTATTTCTGCTTCTATTTGATATTCCGTAACGCCTGGTTTAATAAAGGATAAAACTCTGCGAAAGGCTTTTTCAGTGATATCAATAGCAGTTTGTAATTGGGTAATTTCCCAACTCGATTTAATAGAACGCAATTTTTCAAGAATTGGCGCAGATCGATGTATCGAATGTGCTGGAAATTCCGCCTTCATTTCTTCTGCAAATCGATGTGCTCGAGTAGGTGTATAATAACTGTTTCTTTCGTGTTCATTAAAATCTAAATAAAACCCTTCGCATTGGGAGATTAAGGTTTTAATTAGCGTACGAAAACCCTCCACATATTTAACGGTATTTATTCCGGAAGCTTCATATGCTTCTGAAGGACTATATTTCCACCCTTCCCATAATTGGATTTCAGGATGAGATTCAAGAATTAATAATATTTCTCTCCATTCCGGCTTAGGCGCATCTGGAAATAAAACTAAAATGGTTTCCGCCTGATCAATTCCAGTTAAATAGTAGGTATTACTATTTTGCACGAATTTATAATTCGCATCTCCGTTTTGAACAACAATATCATTTGAAAAAAATACAGCTAGGGTGCCTGGTTTCATTTGTTGCATGAAATTCCGACGGTTCAATTGGAATAAGTCAGCGGATGGAGGAGTATATCTCATGGGAAAAGGTCTTTTTCAAAGGTAGGAAATTTATAGAGTTGTGTAGTAAGTAATAGATTTCCGTTTTGATAATCAGATAATTATAACATTTTATTACATTGTCCCTTGCTTTTTTATCTCTTGGAATCATAAATTGCCTGCACAGGAATCGGGATAATCCTGTCTAACCTAATCAGCAACCGGGGCACACGCCAAACACCCCCACGTCAGAAAGTAGGCTTATCCTTTATAAACAAACAAACTGTTATGAAATCTTTATTAATTGTTTTTGCAAGTTTTTCTTTTCTAGCCGCCATTTGGGCAGCCCCTATTAAGGTTACTGTTTTTGGAAGCGGGGGAATTATTCATACCGGAACGGTTGATAAAATTTGTCCTAATGGTGGTGATGCAGTATGTGCCGTTATTGAAATGGCGCGTGATTCCTATGATCAATATCAAAATGGGAACATTTCTGTATTACCAGCCACCTTGTACATGGGCGATCTACGGGCTGCAGTTGATGTAGTAGGGATCACTAATTTAAATGTGGAAATAAATGAGTGGGTGGTATTTGAAACTCCTGAATTAAATGGGATTAAAGTATCCGGACAAGGCACTGCCAGCGATTTAGCAGTTAAATTCTTGGAACCTGTTAATTTAGTTCCAGCGGATAATAACACTCCACATGCTGGATCGGATAATTCCAATCCAGTTGAGGATCCTCAATTTATTAAGATTAACATTCACGGAACCGGTGGAGCAACAGTATCTTCAAACGGTAAGCCAAAGCTTTGTCCTAATAGAGACAGAGCAGTTTGTGCAACGGTTGAAGGTAATGTTTTTGATTTAATTGCTAATGCCTTGCGTCCAGTTAATGGGAATAATGATAATAATAATTCGAACAATACTCTTCCAGTTAATATTAAGGTTTATGACCAACTTGGCAATTACTACTCAACTGAAGCCTATTTAGTAGGAATTAATCCTGATTTTCCCATTACTTGGGATAATGGATTTCATGCAGATGGGGAAGCATTTGAGATTAAATTTCGTTAATTAAATGGTATCGCAGACATCTGGAACTTCCAGATGTCTGCATTATTTTTCTTTCACTTAAATAAATTATACTTATGAAGTCTGTATCATTTCCTCAAATCCGAATAATAATATTTATTTTATTTTCGGTTATTTTTTCCCGAATTCAAGCAGGTCAGGATTTAGCGCGCTTATCAGTTTGTGATTCTACCCGGAAAATATTAGCACAAGAGTTGATTAAAATG
>RFSG01000072.1 GCA_009924095.1 Sphingobacteriia bacterium | reverse complement strand
CCCTATCTGGTAAAACCTGAAACCATTACTCCTGGAGTTGCAAATTATTTTGCCTCCACTTGTGCCGGTTGTTCCAGTGGATGTGGCGTATTGGTAAAAGTAAGAGATGGAAGACCTATTAAAATTGAGGGCAATGAACTCAACTTTAATGGTGAAAGTACTTGTGCAGTTGGACAAGCAACGGTATTGAGTTTATATGATCAATCTCGTTTGGATAGCCCACAGATTAAGGGACAAAAATCCACTTGGGAAGTTTTAGATGCTCGAGTTAAAGAAGAATTGTCTGCCTACAAATCTGGTGGAAAAGTTAGGATTGTAACCGGAACGATTACTTCTCCTTCTACTCGTTCTGCTTTGGCTCAATTTACGGCTCAATATGCAGATGCAAAAGTAGTTTCTTACGATGCTGTTTCTGCTCATGGTATCCTTGCCGCCAATCAAGCTGCCTTTGGATATTATGCAATTCCAACCTACAACTTTGATAAAGCCAAAGTAATTGTAGGGATAAATTGTGATTTCTTAGGAACCTGGATATCTCCTGCTGAACATGCAGCTGCTTATTCAAAAGGAAGAAAATTAGATGATGGACAAAAATCTATCTCGAAGCATTATCAAATTGAATCCTTATTAAGTTTAACAGGATCCAATGCAGATGTAAGGGTACCGATTAAACCTGCACAAGAAGCAGGGTTCTTAGTGGCTTTATATAATGAAGTAGCGCGTAGAGTTGGAGGAACTGTTTTTCAATCGGTAGAAGATCCTACTCCTGGTAAAATGGCAGCGAAAATTGCCAGTGATTTAGTTGCCCATAAAGGAAATTGCTTGGTTGTTACGGGAACCAATGATATAGATCTTCAGCAAATCACCAATGGAATCAACCACTTGTTGAATAACTACGGAAATACTTTAGACATCCGTAAAAACTCTATTCAAAAACAAGGGAACGATGCAGAGATGAATGCATTGGTGGAAGAACTTAAAAGCGGACAAATAAATGCATTGATTCTGTATAATGTTAACCCCGTTTACGATCATCCTCAAGGCAAAGCAATTGGAGATGCCATTTCTAAAATCAAAACATCCATTGCCTTTAATGATCGCTTAGATGAAACTGCTAGTTTAGTGACCTATGTTGCTCCTGATCATCATTACTTAGAATCCTGGAATGATACAGAAGCTAAACGAGGTTATTATTCTTTAAGTCAACCCACTACCCCTCCCCTATTTAAAACTCGCCAAGCCCAGGAAAGTATATTATTGTGGAGTGGAGATAGCCGTCCGTTTTATGACTATATCCGCGAACATTGGCGGAACAATGCCTATATCTATTATCAGGAATCCATGTCTTTTGATAAGTTCTGGAATCAGACCTTACATGATGGAGTATTGGTATTTAATCCCCTTACCGAAAAAGAGATCGCAGAACCTTTGCAAATCAATGTAGATTGGATGAGTACTTTTTCTGCTATCGCTGGAAAGCCCGCCAATAATGATGTTCAGGCTATCTTGTATGAAAAAATCGGGATTCGGGATGGAAGTTTAGCCAACAATCCTTGGTTACAAGAATTCCCAGATCCTATCAGCAAAGCCACTTGGGATAATTACGCTACGCTATCTCCAAAGTTTGCTGAAGATCAACAACTAAAACAAGGGGATGTGGTTAAAATATCAGGCTCTGGTACTTCTATCACTTTGCCCGTGCTGATTCAACCTGGTCAATCGTATGGAGTTGTAGGTATTGCATTAGGCTATGGTAGAACTAAGGCAGGGAAAACCGCTGATGGCGTTGGTCAAAATGCCTATCCACTTGCTATCGCTGCTAAAGGAAGTGTATCCTATTCCCTTCCGATCAAGCTAGAAAAAGTGGAAGGAAATTATCCTTTAGCCCAAACACAAACCCATCATTATTTTGAAGGTAGAGGTTCTATCATACGGGAAACCACTTTAAAATCGTGGAAAGAAAATCCTGCTTCAGGTAATCCTGAAGTATCCTTATGGACAAAAGAAGGAAAACAAGCGCCTGAATCCATCACCCTTTGGAATCGTTACGATTATAGCAAAGGTTATCATTGGGGAATGGTGATTGACCTAAATGCTTGTACGGGTTGTGGTGCTTGCATTGTTGCTTGTCAAGCCGAAAATAATGTTGCGGTAGTAGGGAAAGATCAAGTAATGCGTCGTCGTGAAATGCATTGGATTCGGATTGATCGTTACTATTCTTTTGAGGATGCTGAAGGCAAAACCGTAAACAAAGAGAAAGAAATTGAAAAGGGGAAAGTTGAGAATTTTGAGAACGTAAGGGTAGTATTCCAACCGATGCTTTGTCAGCATTGTGACAATGCTCCTTGTGAGTCTGTTTGCCCTGTATTGGCAACAGTGCATAGTTCTGAAGGTTTAAATCAACAAGCCTATAATCGTTGCATCGGTACTCGTTATTGTGCAAACAATTGCCCCTATAAAGTGCGTCGTTTTAATTGGTTTGATTTTGCCGAAAACGAGAAGTATGATTATACCATGTACAATTCTTTAAGTAGAATGGTATTAAATCCTGATGTAACGGTTCGTTCCAGAGGGGTTATGGAAAAATGTTCTTTCTGTGTACAAAAAATTCAAGAAGCAAAACTTTCCGGTAAAAAAGAAGGAAGAGTATTGAAAGACGGAGATGTAAAGACCGCTTGTCAAAAAGTTTGTCCTTCAAATGCTATTCATTTTGGAGATAAAAATGACCCTGAAAGTAAAGTTGCCAAGTTATTGAACAATGAACGTCGTTATCAGGTGTTGGAGGAAGTTAAAACCCTTCCTAATGTTAACTATCTGGTAAAAGTGAGAAACATTGAAGAAGTTAAAGCCTAAGCATTTAATATAATCTATCGCCACATGCAAGAAGCTGTCATACGTCCGCCCCTGGTATTAGTGAGGACATCATGCGCCCGCTGGAGTCAAAGCCAAGTAAACTATGGTTTGCTGCCGTCGGAATTACCTCTCTCGTTATGATGATGGGGTTTGGGTTTATTGGGTATCTCTTCTTCGTAGGTACCGGAGTTTGGGGATTAAATAAAACTGTAGGTTGGGCATGGGATATAACCAACTTCGTATTCTGGGTGGGTATCGGTCACGCAGGAACTTTGATTTCTGCGGTGTTATTATTGTTCCGTCAAAAATGGAGAACCTCCATTAACAGAGCTGCTGAGGCAATGACCATTTTTGCATGTGCTGGTATATTTCCAATCATACATACCGGGCGCCCCTGGTTAGCTTTCTGGATGCTTCCCCTACCCAATGTACATGGCTCCTTATGGGTTAACTTTAACTCTCCATTGCTTTGGGACGTATTTGCCATCTCTACCTATCTTACCGTATCATTGGTTTTCTGGTACATCGGATTAATTCCCGATATCGCAACCGTAAGAGATCGTGCCAATGGTATTCGCAGAGCGATATACGGAGTATTAAGTTTTGGCTGGAACGGATCTGCCCGCACCTGGGCAAGATATGAAATCGTGTGTCTGATTTTAGCTGGTTTATCCACTCCCTTGGTATTGTCAGTTCATACTATCGTAAGTTTTGACTTTGCTACTTCTGTAGTTCCAGGATGGCACACCACAATCTTCCCGCCATACTTCGTTGCAGGAGCGATTTTCTCTGGGTTTGCTATGGTGCATACCTTAATGATCTTAACCCGAACCTTATTTAAATTAGAAGATTATATCACTATTTATCATCTTGAGTTGATGAATATTGTAATCATTGTTACAGGTTCAGTAGTAGGACTTGCTTATGGTACTGAGTTTTTTATCGCCTGGTATTCCGGTGTTGAGTATGAGCAATATGCTTTTATCAATCGTGCAACAGGTCCATTTGCCTGGGCATATTGGACCATGATTTCCTGCAACGTAATTACCCCACAATTATTCTGGTTCAATAAAATTCGTAAAAGCGTAGTGGCCACATTTATCATTTCCATATTTGTAAATATTGGGATGTGGTTTGAGCGTTTTGTAATTATCGTTACCTCGCTCCATAGAGATTACCTTCCTTCTTCTTGGGCAGACTACTCTCCTACCATAGTAGAGATTGGAATCTTTGTAGGAACCTTCGGATTGTTCTTTACTTTGTTCTTATTGTTTGCCAAAACCTTACCGGTGATTGCCTTACATGAAGTAAAAACAGTTTTAAAATCTTCCAGTGAGAAGTACAAAAAATTGGCAGCAGAAAAGGCTTCCAGAGGCATTGCCGCTGAACCTTTATTAACGCCTGAAATTTCGCTTACCAGAAAAGCACCTGAAGAAAACGAATTATGAACAAACAATTTCTCCTCGGCGTCTATGATGACGAAGAGCCCGTATTAAGGGCTGTAAAAGAACTGAGAATGAAAGGCCTTCGGGTGTATGATGTATTCTCCTTTTGCGATACATGGAATGGACGATGCATTGGGTTTAAAAAGAACTCGATTAACCGTCGCTGCCTTTATCTATGGGGTTATTGGAATGACCCTAGGCTTATCCATGATGATCTTTATGAACGTGATTGATTGGCCCATCAATATTGGGGGAAAACCTGCCTGGATGGGTCCTGATTTTGTGCCCGTTACTTTTGAAATTACAGTATTGATCACTGCCTTAGGAATGGTAGGAACCTTCCTTTACATCAATCGCCTAGGCCCTGGCGTTCCGGGTGATTTGATTGATCCCAGAGTAACCAATGATCGTTTCATCATTGCTGTTGAAGTAAAAGCAGATGAAACCCGTTCTAAAATCACAGAAATTCTTCAATCCCATGGCTCTCTGGAAATTCGGGAGCGGTCTAAATAATGAAATTGATGAAAAACTTTCCCTTTGCCTTGAACCTAACTGCCGTAAGTATCCTGGCAATTTCAATGCTTGGATTCTCGGGATGTAGTAAAGATCCGAACAGTACAGGTATTGAGTATGCTCCGAATATGTATCATTCGGTTGCCTATGAATCCTTAACTCAAAGAGATCCTAATCCCCATACCCGTGATGGGAAAAATATGATTGAGCCTGTGAAAGGAACAATCGCCAGAGGACAACTGGATTATATCTATCCATATGCAAATACCCCTGAAGATTATGAACGCGCTGGATTGGAAGTATTTAGTCCCTTAGATTCTACAGAAGAAAATATTGCCGAAGGAAAACGTTTGTTCCTTCAATATTGCGCAGTTTGTCATGGAGAAAATGGAATGGCTGATGGACCTATTGTAGTAGCCGAAAAATTCCCTGCTCCTCCAGCCTATAACTCCGAAAGACTTAAAAATCTACCAGAAGGTAAAATGTTTCACTCCATCACCTACGGAAAAAACCTGATGGGTTCTTATGCCTCACAAGTGAATCCAAGTGAACGTTGGAAAATCATCCGTTTTGTTCAGACCCTTCAAAAACAATAAGCTGAATCATGGCCGCACATCACGATACTCCTCTTAAAATAGAACAGTTTACTTTTTCAAGCGGACTGAAAAAAACTTTGTTATCTATAATCCTTATTGGTGCAGTAGTTGCCGTATTTGGAATTTGGGTTGCATGGAATGCAGAACAACATCCACATGAAGAAGCGCATGGAAGTGCCCATTCCTCTGCCATTCACGATGCCACTCCGCCCGCTGAATTGGTATCCACCAATCATCCAGAAGGAGAAGGTCATGGTGCACTAGCTGAAACCCATGCTGCAACTGAACATAAGGAACATGGGGAACACGAAGCAACCAAAGAACATGGTGACCACGCTGAACATGGCGCCGCTGCACATGGAGATGCTCATCATGGTCCCAGTTGGTTAACCCGAATATTTGCTAACCTTTTATTAAATAACGTACTATTTGTAGGTGTATCTATCTTTGGAGTTTTCTTCGTTGCCCTGAATTATGTTGCCAACGCAGGCTGGGCAGTAGGATTAAAAAGAATTCCTGAATCCTTAGGCTCTTTCTTACCGATTGGATTTTTATTGATGTTGTTGATTATCCCCGGAATGTCATACCTATATCACTGGTCAGCTGAAGGAATATCCGATCCGGCAAGCCCAGCTTATGACGCCATCATCGCAGGGAAATCAGCCTACTTAAACGTTCCATTCTTCATCGTTCGCTTAGCCCTCATCTTTGGTATCTGGATTCTATTCTACACTATCCTTAGAAAATTATCTATCAAAGAAGATAAAGAAGGAGGATTAATTCCTTACCAAAAAAGCATTCGTACTTCTGCATTATTCATCATTTGCTTTGCCTTCACTTTAATGATGGCCTCCTGGGATTGGCTTATGTCCATTGACACCCACTGGTTCTCTACAATTTATTGGGTTTATACTTTGTCCGGTGTAATTCTGTCAGGATTTATAACCGTTACTTTCATCCTACTTTATCTTAAAGGTCAAGGATTAATGGGACATATAAATAATAACCATTTCCATGATTTAGGTAAATTCATATTTGGATTCTCTATCTTCTGGGCTTATATCTGGTTATCTCAATTCTTGTTGATATGGTACGCAAATATGCCAGAAGAAACCTTGTATTATGTACCTCGTTTCCAAGGTCATTATAAATTGATTTTCTTCTTGAATTTGTTAATTAACTTCTTTACTCCCTTTTTATATTTAATGACCCGTGAATCTAAACGTCAGGCCAATTCCTTAAAGGTGATTTTATTCATTCTTATTTTCGGAAGATGGCTGGATTTATATTTAATGATTATGCCAGGAACGGTTGCTGAACATAACGGATTTATCATGGAGGTAGGGTTCTTCTTAGTATATTTTGGAATCTTTGGATGGGTAGTTATGCAAGCTTTAACCAAAATGCCACTGGTTCCTAAGAATCATCCGCTATTGGAAGAAAGTCTTCAGCATCATATCTAAGTTTATTATATTCTTATTTACAAAACACCCATCGCTTGGGTGTTTTTTTTTATTCAGGAAAATACCCTTTGCTCTTTCCATATGCCCATATCCAACTCACTAATAATATCAAGGGAGATTGAATACTGATTTTAATTTTCTGCGCGGTATCGCTCAGCACAAAATCAAAAGGAAATTGAAAACTACCGATGATAAACAACATTCCTGCAACTAGTATTAATACTGCATAAAGGGTTAAACAAGCTTTTAGGATTTTTCTATCGGTACTATAAACAGCGATAGAAGTCAGGCAAACAAAACAAAGACTATATAAAAAAGAGGGTAATAATTTATCCGGTAGGAAGCTTTGCAGTTTCGTTTGTAAGAGTGAGTATTGAAGGGAATGAAAGCTTGAAATCACCTGAGGCCTTAGCACCATTAAGAGACTGCAAGAAAGCAGAAATCCGGTTCTGATCAGAATACTATAATACTTCACTTTATGCATTTGGAGCACCCAAAAGGATAGAAATCGCTTGTCCGCCAAAACCTCCTGCATTGATCAAACACTTACGAATAGACTTCGGTTGTGCGGGATTGTTCATCCAGGGTGGATATAAGATCGGGGCTTTCTGACTAAACAATCCTATGGCTTGCAATATAGCCAGTGCACCAGAGGCACCAAAGGTATGACCTGTTAACCATTTAGAGGGATAAAGAAAAGGAACAGTATCTCCCCAAAGTTGTTGAATGGCGGTGAATTCGGCCTGATCTCCTTGTGCCGTTCCAGGGGAATGGGTAATAATTACATCTACTGCACCGGAAGATTTATCGCATTTTATTGCTGCCTGCATGGCTTCATAAAACGCTTGTCCATTAGCAGAAATACCAGTATCACTTCCAGGGATTTCATGCCCAATCCCCCACCCTAATATTTGAGCTAAGGGAGGTTGTGTAGGGACTCCAGCTTCTAACGCCATTAGTGCTGCAGCTTCTGATAATACCAATCCACTCGGATAATCCTGATCAAATGGACGACAAGGCCAACGTTCTTCAGGTTTGGGTTTACTATAAATTCTTAGTGCTTTTAGTTGCCGGATGGTAAATGGCGTGCAGGCTGCCTCTGAGCCTCCAACGATAAATTTGTTTATCATTCCTGCTTTCATCCAAGCAATTGCATTTAACACTGCCATCAACGCGGAGGAACAAGTAATAGATAAGCTGTAGAATGCTCCTCCTAATCCTAGTTCATTCGCCAATTGCGACACCAACCGCCCGGAAGTAGTTTGGGGGGAAGTAGTAACGGGGACAGTTTGGGTTTGATAAAATTGTAAATAAGAAGATTCTAAGCTTCGGGTTAAGCCACGTGAAGAACCTAAAATTAATCCTGAAGTTTTCTTTTCCGCTGAGGTCCATCTGGTTTGAGCAAGAGCTGCTTGTGCAGCTAAGGAAGCCATCTGTATGGCTAAATCCGGAGTTTTACGGGTAAGGGATAGCTCTTTTTTCATCGCCTCGGAAATAGCGCCATTCCATCCTTCCGAACCCCAATTCAATACATGAACATCAGCGCTACTTACCTTAAACAAATCCTCCAATGTAACTCCAGCAGCCGATACTTGTCCTGCACCAGTAATCCAAATGGGAATTGATTCTGAATTTATCATGCCCTCCCTTCCTGTGCTATCCAAGCACTTGCTTTACACAATCCCCGTATCGAAATTTCCCCAGTATAATTTCCAAACAATGATAAATTGGGTACTTCTTTGGATAAATACGCTCTAATCTTATTCTTAATCATGGGATAGTTTAATCCATATAATGGCAATGCTTGCGTATATAAAAATAAATTCTGCTCTAATGGATTTCCGTCAAAGGGTAATATCCTTTTTAATGCTTTTAGTAACATGTGTTCCATTTCCGCAGGGTTTGGAGAAGGCTGATTCCAGGGGCCTGATCTAGGTCCACCCGCAATAATGGTTAAGGAAATAAGGGATTCATCCCAGGTACGGAATGGAAATATTTGGTGATTAAATAAGATTCCTAAAATAGGTAGATTATTTTCTCCTGGAATTAAAACCCCAAATCCTGGAGGTAATTGAGACAATTGTTTTTTATCTAAGAAGATCGTGAAAGATACTAGGGGAAGATAAGTTAGTTGGGTCAATTGCTCTTTCAGAAAAGAATCATTTGTCCATGATGCAATTTGATGAGCAGGAAGACAATTAATCCATTGTTCATCGGGAGAAAATTCTGGTGTAGAAGACAATCGAATAGAATCCCCTAAGTCTTTTGTTAAAGCATCGGTTAAAGTTTGAATGCCTTTTTCAAAACTATGTAAACCCTTTCTGGGGCTGGGTTTCTGATTCTTTCGTTGATGTAAGATGGATTGAAATAAGGATTTCCCCTCCTTCATTTCAGTGGCAATTCCCGGAAACACGGCTTCAAAACTTAGGACCTCCGCTTCGGCTGCATAAATCCCATATAAAGCAGGAGAAAGGACTTGCTTCAAAAGACGAGTACCTAATATTTCATTCCCCATCTCAGCAATAGAATTCCATTGGGCATGAGGATATGATTTTAAAATAAAAGGAAGCCGTGATAAAATCGGAAGGATAAAACTCCCCGGAACTTGCTTCCATTTCCCTTGAATCCAAACATATCTTTTTCTGGATTGAGGCAAACTTTTAATCGGAGTTAGAGATAAGGAATTACATAACGCTTCCATCTCAGCACTCCAAATAATGCCATTCGCAGCGGATTCAAATGTACCGAACGTTCCATGGTGGGTATGGATTAATCCTCCTGCATGAGAAGCCTTTTCATGCAAAACCACTTTATATCCAGCCTTACGCAGATGCCAGGCTAATAATAGTCCGGAAATGCCTCCTCCCAGGATTTTTACTTCTTTATCGGGGTTCGGCAAATTACCCCAAAGACAGGAACGATAATGATCGATCTTCTCCATTTCTTAAGTATGGTGAAGATACCACTTACCGATAAAACAAACACAGCCATTGTTCCCAATGGCTGTGATATAAAAGCTATTTTTTCTTTGCAAGATAGTTTATTCGGGTTTGGTTTCTTTATCGAAGGTACTATTAAAGTTACGCTTGTCTCGATCCAGTTGATCTTTGGATTCCTGATGACGACGTTCTCTCTCTCTTTCCCTTGCTTCTCTGGCTCTGGCTCCACCACAAGCCGCAGTTAGCATTAATAAGGAAAGGTAAAAACCTAATGCCAATTTTGATAAGGGACTACGCATATGAGTGAAGGATTAGGGTCTATCGTTTTCAAGTTTATTCATTTCTTCATTAAACTTTTCCTCGAATTTCATTTTATCGTAATCGAGTTGAAGTTTCTCGTTTTTAGAGATTCCATTGTGAATTCCGTTTAGGATATCATCTTTAGAAGTTTCAATGGCAATCCAATAGGTAAAGGAATTATTGGCTTCTTTAAAAATCTTTTCTCCAATAATTTTCACATCTACCAATTGTTGATTGACCACTTCACGGGTCATCTCTTCAAATTTATTGGCGTATTCTTGGCGGTCACCAACACTTCTTTGGTTGGTATAATTATCGGTAACTCTTTTTAACGTGGCTTTAATCAATCCTGCCATTTCTGCTTTGGCATTTACTAAAGCTATTTTTTTTGCGGTAGTTAAATCCGGGCTTTTACCTGAAGATTTGGTCCGAAAGAATTCTTTATCTGAATTATATTCCTTTCCCGAAAGGGGAACAGTCACTTCGGTAGCACCAGTTTCTTTGGCAAGAGGTTTTTTAGAGCGGCAAGCGGGTAAGCAAATTATCCCTACACCTGCAACCAAAGCTGAAATAAAAATTATCTTTTTCATGGGGTTAATTGTTTTTTTTCTGGTTTACAAACATCGTTCCAATCTACAAAGGCTTTTCGAGTTTTTTAGCATCTTCCCATAATATTTCCATTTCAGCCAATTCCAACTCTTTTAATTTCTTGCCTTGTTGATGCGTTTTATCTTCCATATAGCTAAATCTATTCATGAACTTTCGATTCGTTTTTTCTAATGCATCTTCCGGATTAATATTTACAAAACGAGCATAATTCACAATCGAAAACAGAAGGTCTCCTAATTCATTTTCAATTCTTTCCTTACTTGCACCCGCATTAATTTCAGTTTCTAATTCTCCTAATTCTTCTCGCACTTTATCCATCACTTGTTCCGGACGATCCCAATCAAAGCCTGCATTTCTGGCTTTATCCTGAATCCGAATTGCTTTTAACAAAGCAGGTAATCCGGCAGGCACACCGGCTAATACTTTTTTATTTTTTCCTTCGGTCAACTTAATCTGCTCCCAATTTTCCTTTACTTGTTCTGCCCCATCAACATTAGTATTTGCATAAATATGAGGATGGCGACGAATCAATTTCTGACATAAGTTTTCAATCACCGCTTCAATATCAAAAGTGTTTTGTTCTTCCGCCATTCGGGAATAAAATACAATATGTAACAGAAGATCGCCTAATTCATTCCGGATTTCCATATCATCCCCGGAAAGAATAGCTTCCGATAATTCAAAACTTTCCTCTAAGGTTAAATGCCGGATAGATTCCCGCGTTTGTTCCTTATCCCAAGGACATTTCAACCGGAGTTCATCCATAATGACTAATAATCTGCCAAAGGCTTCTAAACGTGAGGGACGGTCGGGTGCGTAATTCATCTTCAAAAATACCGTAAAGGCGGGTTGTATTTCGTAATTTTGCAAAAAAATCTGCTGTGATCGCCCTAAATGACTTATCCTTTGAATTTGGTGGACGTTGGTTATACCGTGACGTCAACTGGCATATTAAACCGAAAGAGCGTATCGGCCTGATTGGTAAAAACGGAACAGGAAAATCAACCCTGTTGCGCATTCTTACTGGAGAATATACTCCTGCCGAAGGGAACATCTCCCGAATGAATACCTTAAAAATTGGCTTTCTGAATCAAGATCTCCTCTCCTACGAATCAGAGGAATCGGTGCATCGCGTTGCCATGGAAGCTTTTGAAGGATTATTAAAAGTGCAATCCGAAATTGATGATATCCTGCAACAATTAGAAACCGATTATTCGGATAACTTAATTGCCCGACTAGGACATTTGCAACAAGTGTTTGAAGCGGGAGGCGGATATGAAATGGAATTTCGTACCCATGAAGTGTTAGCCGGATTAGGCTTTTCAGAAGCAGAACAGGAAAGACCTTTGAAAACCTTTTCCGGTGGATGGAGAATGCGGGTGATGCTGGCGAAAATTTTATTGGCACAACCAGACTTATTACTGCTGGATGAGCCTACTAACCACTTGGATTTACCCTCCATTCTATGGTTAGAAACCTATCTCCAGAATTTTGAAGGAGCATTTATCATCGTATCTCACGATAGGTATTTTCTCGATCGAGTGGTTACCCGGATTGTGGAAGTAAGAAATAGTAAACTCAATATATATTCCGGGAATTATAGTTTCTATTTAGAAGAAAGAGCGCTTCGGGAAGAAGTGCAAAAAGGACAATACGAAAATCAACAAAGGCAAATACGAGAAGCCGAAAGATTTATTGAACGCTTTAAAGCTAAAGCTAGTAAAGCGACGCAAGCACAGAGTCGTGTGAAGATGCTCGAAAAGATGGATCGGGTAGATCCGGTAGAACCTGAAGAAGCTTTCATCAGCTTTAGCTTTAAATCCGGGCAACAAGCAGGCGTGGACATTGTAACCCTAAAGGAAATTGACAAACAATATCCGGATAAAACTATCCTTAAAAAGACCGAGGCTACCATCCGCAGAGGAGATAAAATTGCTTTGATTGGCGCTAATGGTTTGGGGAAATCTACGGTATTAAGAATTCTCGCAGGTGCAGAAACATTTTCTGGTGAAAGAAAACCAGGGTATAATGTGGTGCAAAGTTTTTATGCCCAACATCAAGTGGAAGCACTTACGCTATCGAATAATATTCTGGAAGAAATGAGCTTATTTATCAGAGACAAAGGAGAAACTTATGTTCGAAATATTTTAGGCTGCTTCTTGTTTAGCGGGGATGATGTTCAAAAGAAAATTAAAGTGCTTTCCGGGGGGGAAAAATCAAGAGTAGCCCTTGCCAAAACTTTGTTATCTGAGGCTAATTTCTTGCTATTAGATGAGCCTACCAATCACCTAGACATGCAGTCGATTCAGATTCTGATGCAAGCGCTGGTGCAGTTTAATGGAACGTATGTGGTGGTTTCGCATGATCGTTTTTTTCTAGATGCAATTGCCAACAAAATTTGGTATATCGAAGATTATCAAATTAAAGAATACCCGGGAACCTATGCGGAGTTTGAGGCTTGGTATCAAAAACGAAAAGCTTCTCCAACCGTTGAAGCGGTTGTAGCTCCTGTGCCTAAACCGGTGGCTCCGGTTGCAAAACCTGTTGTGGAGCAAAAGGGCTATGGAAAAAATGAAATTCGACGTCAGCAACAATTAGTGAGTGGCTTAGAAACCAGAATTCAAGAAGCTGAAAAACAATTACAGATTATCCTGGAAGAACATAATCTTCCGGAGGTAGCTGCAAATTTTGCGATGGCAAAGAAGTTAGGGGAACGTAGGCAGGAGCAAGAAAAGATTTTACAAGGATTAACCCAGGAATGGGAAGAAGCCTTGGAGAAATTAGAGGAGATGGAGACGAGCGTTTGAATAATTGGGTAAAAACGTGTTATTTTGCTATTTGTCAGTAAATAGTTAGGGCCCATAGCTCAGACGGTTAGAGCATCTGACTCATAATCAGAGGGTCCATGGTTCGATCCCATGTGGGCCCACAAAAGGGCAAGTCGGTAGGCTTGCCCTTTTTAATTATTACTAAACTTTGGGGATATTAAATTCGATAATTAAAAATGAATTAATTTAAACTCCATACGATTGTTAATAAAACCAAAACGCAGGTATGGAAAATTACTATTTTAAAATGGCAAATAGCAGAGGCGTAATCTTTCAAAAAAACTATCATTAATATTCTAACTTCCGATTAACTATTATAATTTACAGGAGTCCCTAAAAATTCTGATATGAAAAATATAATACCTTATCTACAAAAAAAGGAAATATGAGATATTGTTGATTGCTTTATTGCAACATTTATTTATCGGTGTTTTGTTAAATGATTTGCCATTATATACAAAAGTCATTTGGCCGATTAATATGCTCATTTTAGGAATTGCCTGTG
>RFSG01000071.1 GCA_009924095.1 Sphingobacteriia bacterium | reverse complement strand
ATAAACAAGCCATGACTACAAGTAATATACATAGATATAATAAATAGTTATATCTTTTATTCAAGTATCCTACCCAACAGATTAAAGCAGGGAAGGCAAATGCAGCACTGAGCAATTCTTTTCTTGCTGAAATCCAAGCGACTGGTTCTACCCGCAAGGGATGAATGCAAAATGCAATTCCGACCCAAAAAGCGAGTTGCCAGGATTTGGATAAGCTCCACACCAACCAGGCAGCGGAAACACATACGCATAGATGTAGTAAGAATTGATGAACATGAAAAATCCAAAGATGTTGTCGGGCGCCTAACAGATAATCCCCCCATAAGCTTAATAAGGTTAGGGGATGATAATTTCCCATAAAAAATTGATTCCATACCGCACCTGGATTCCTTATTGCGGGGTTGCCACCTAAATACTCAGGGTCATCCCAATTTACACTTTGTAGGGTAGTCAACGGCCACCAAACCCAGATGGCAAAAGCTAACCCCAATAAGCTGATTATATATAATTGAATATTATGACGTTTTTGCATGGGGGATGTAATTTACAAGCCATACTCCGATTAATATTAACCCCAATCCTACCCCATGTGACCAATTAATTTCTTCGTGGTCCAACAAACCCCAGAATAAGGCCACCACTGGCATTAAATAAGTTACTGACGTGGCGGATAAGGCACCTGATAATTGAATTAAGCGATTAAATAAAATTAAGGAAACTGCAGTTCCGGCAAACGACAAAATCAAAATATAGCCCACAGATGAATACCCGATGGGGGTAGCTACCCTTTGAAGAAAATCGGTTCCCATTAAATAGATAAAAGCAGGAATACCGGCTAGACTTAAGGCCAAAGTAGCCACCATTAAAGGGGGAAAGGTATTTAAACGATGCCGTAGGGTATTCACAGATATTGCATATAACATGGTTGCCAGAATAATCTCCAAATTCAAAATCTAAGGTTAACCCATGGGTAACCCTGGAGGCTAATAATGATACCGCTCCTATCAGACCTAGCACTACTCCGGCTAAATGATACAGATTTAACCGTTGGGAAAACAACAAACAGCCCAACAACAGCGTAAATACTGGGGTTAAAGAGTTAAGAATTCCCGCAGTTGCACTGTTTAATCCCGTTTGGGCATAAGCAAATAAAAAGGCTGGAATTCCATTTCCTGCTAGGGCAACTATGATTAAGAACCTCCAAGGTAAAGTTTTATATTTCTTATAGTAAATAAAATGAAAAGGAGATAATGCAAAACAAGCAAAGGCTAATCTTAATCCTGCAATTTGCTCAGGGGGAAATCCAATCAATCCTTTTTTCATTAATATAAATGAGCTACCCCAAATTAAGGCTAACAAAAGGATTAACATCCAGGCGGATAAATATTTCATTTTTCTGCCCCTTTTCTTTTTTCTCTAAAGAATTTTTGAATTAATTCCCGGCAATCCCATTCCAGAATTCCGCCAGAAACTTGGGTACGTGAATGCAGTAAAGAAGGTGCGAACCGACTAAACCCGGTTTTAGGTTCAGATGCTCCATAGACGACCCGATCAATTTGAGACCATTGTAAGGCGCCTGCACACATCGCACAAGGTTCTATCGTAACATATAAAGTACACCCTTGTAAGTATTTACCATCGAAGGAATTACTGGCCGCAGTAATAGCAATCATCTCTGCATGTGCGGTTGGATCTTGTAACTTTTCTGTTTGATTATAACCTTTTCCAATGATCCTATCATTGGCTACTACTACACACCCAATTGGAACTTCATCTTCTTCATACGCAATTAGAGCTTGTCTCAAGGCCTCTTTCATAAAGCGTATATCTGTATCTGGGTTTTCTGTTATCACACCCTAAAATTACAGCCATACTGAACTTATAATACTTAAATGAACTGCTTATTTTTAAGTAAGCATGGGTTTAGGATCTACGAAAATTATTTATCACCTTTTTGATTCTCCTGCGTATTATAAAAAAAGGAATTGAAATGAAACGGCCTAACAATTTTCTGCTTTCCCCGGATTGGTTAACGCAAGGATATGCAGATACCGAGTTAAAACAATATTTAATGCTTGCCTTCGAACAAAAAGCTAAACAATCTTTTTGTTCGAATCATTTGTATCCAGTTTATCATGAAATCAAATATCATTTGAAGGAATCAAAAAAATTAATAGATTTATTTCAAACCAAATCAAATTCATTCCCGCAACAAATAAAGGGTATTGGGCCAGATGAGCAAAGTTGGAATTTTGAAAATACTGTCCCTTTAGATTCTTCTACCGCCTGGCTTTTTGAAATTATTGACTTTGCCTTACCCATTTTATCTCAACTGGAAAAAGAAGGTTCTATGCTGGAACAAAAAATCCAGCAAGATGTAAGTATTCAACCTGCTGGTATTATTCCTGTATACCGAAAGGAAGGCTATATGTTTATTCACCGAAAGGAAGAATCTTTTTGGTGGATATATGGTTATCGCACTTTTATTTGGTCTGGAGATATTGAGACCAAATCCCCAGAAATATGTTTTACCTATGTGGATCAAGTTAAACTAGACCCAAACTCTTCTATTACAGAAATAAAACTCAAATTAATTCACGACAACCCGTTTCTTCCTGTCCCTGCTGTTTATCAGGTGGAAAGTGGAGATACTTGGCCACTAGAAGAGAGTATTCTTCCAATAATCAGTAAAAAACTTACCCCAATTTTAGACGGGCAAGGATTAATAAAATGAATTATTAAAATTTAGTTGGGGCTATAAATACCTCAATGGTCGCATTGGGATTATAGGAATATTCAGGCAACAATTTGCTGTTCCAGTAATAATCAATTTTTGAAAAAATTGTTTTACAGATATCGGCTCGCATTTGGAAATTAACTTGTAAGCGACCCAATAATTCTGATTCATCGTAAAAATAGGAGTAGGTATACCGATAATCTCTCCCTACCACTCTATCTTCAGTACCATATACATAAGGGCCACATAAGCGACTCACATTACTACATTTACTGTTTGGTGCCAAATAAACAACATTATTTCCATTTCCTCCGGTTGTATCCAGATAAACAGTCATCAAAGTTGCGATATAGGGCTTCTCTAAATTAGAAGAACCAAAAACAATCTCTTTGTTGAAACAAGTATCGTAATTCGGTGTCCAACAAGGCACTGAGTCTAATCTTACAAATTGCAAATTATATTGCTGATTGCCATATTTCGTGTTTCCCTTAGTATCACATTTAGGGGTTGTTCTACAGGCTGTAAATGCCACAAACATACATAAACAAGAAAGGAGCAGGTTTTTTCCGATGAAAGGTTTCATTATCAAGGAATCAGAGAATAAAGATACATAAAAAGGAAGAAAATAAAACCGTACCCTACTAAAACGATAGCAGGTTTTAAATAAGTTTGCAGTTTATGTCCTCAAATAAAAGTCCTAACCATTCCCCTCTAGGTAATCCAGAGGAGCTATCCGAAACTGTGGTTTTGTCTAGTGGAGCAAGCCTAATACTTATGCCGAGTCCGGGTACGCACGTTGCCCATGTAGCCGTTATGGTTTTTACAGGTACTCGGGATGAATCTCATTCAACAGCAGGGATTTCACACTTTATTGAACATATGTCCTTCAAAGGGACATCCACCAGAAAGGCTTTCTTTATTTTAAATCGGATTGATTCCATTGGGGGTGAGATCAACGCATATACTACTAAAGAACTCACCTGTTATTATGCTAGTGTGCCAGCCATATATACTCAAAGGGCTTTGGATTTATTATTAGATATCGTACTTAATTCTACTTTTCCAGGAAACGAAATTGAAAAAGAAAAAAATGTAATCTCGGAAGAAATTGATTTGTATCAAGATTATCCCGAGGAAACTATTTTTGAAGATTTTGAAGAAAAATTGTTTCCTAAACAAGCTATCGGGAACCCAATATTAGGGACTAAAAAAACCATTCAACAATTCACTCCCGAAGTGTTAACCGAGCATCATACAAAATGGTATCATGCACAAAATATAGGTATTGGAATTTCTGCTGATATTTCTGCTTCTACTTTATTAGCCTGGACAGAAACCTTTTGGGACAAATATGCAAAACCTAAATTGCCACGCCCATCGAAACGAAAAAAGATAACGCTGGTGGATAATGCTTTTCATGAAGTTGTAAAAAAATCTGTTCAACAAAGCCATGTAATGTTAGGCGGAATTGGACCTGCTCGATCTACAGACGAGTATTTCCCCATGATTTTATTGATAAACTATTTAGGCGGGCCGGCGATGAATGCACGCCTGAATTGGGTGGTTCGAGAGAAACATGGTTTGGTTTATCAAATCTCCAGTAGCCTTCAAGCCTACCAGGATGCATCTTTCCTCAATGTTTATTTCTCTTGTGATGCAGCCCATAAAGGCAAAGTAATGTCGCTTCTTCAAAAAGAATGTGAGATTTTATTGAACTCAGGATTAAAAGCGAGCAATCTAGAAAAAGTAAAAAAACAATATACCGGAAATCTAATTTTACAAAGAGACCACCGAATGAATCTTTTGCTACAACATGTAAAAGAATCATTTCTTCCAAATTCTTTAAGTTTGGATGCATTTACCCAAAAAATTCTTTCTATAACTCCTGCAGAAACCCTAACAGCAGCGCAACAGTATTTAAACCCAGCACAATGGAGTTCAATTGTTTACCTACCAGAAAAAGAATCTTGAGTTTCTTATTTTCTCCACCATTAATAACACTATATATAATAACTTAATTTATAAATCTATAAATTTAGTTATTATATATATCAAATATTAATTATTGAATAATAACTCTACGAATAAACTTATCCTTGGCGGTTTGAATAATCATTAAATAAACGCCAGCAGTTAAGGATTGAGTTGAAATCTGTTTAAATGAAGATTCTGACGTACCCGTTAACACGGTACTTCCCCAAACATCCAATAGGGAATACTCAAAACTTTGGATTTTACCATCCGGAAAATCGATCATTACCTCCGTATCTGCCGGATTGGGATAAATTTCTACCGATATATTTTCAGCTATCTCGGCAGAAGATTGACCCAAAGCATAATCCACCGTAAAATAATGAACCAATGAAGTTCCAAAATCAGGGGTAAAATTCTTCAATAACAAAGTAGTATTTACGGCAAACAACCGAACATATCCTGCCCCATCATTATTAGCAAAAAAATCTAATCCATCTCCATCGGTATCTTCTACAATAAACCGATAACAACCTGGAGATAAACGAATCGTATCAATAGTTATCAAATTAGCCATAAATCCAGCACTGCTGTGCACGATATTGCCTAATTCATCTTCAACTCTGTAACTTGATTCAGCAGGTTGGGTATTCGCTTTGAATCTAACCACAATCCCACCATTATATACTGGGGGTGCATTATAACTAGAGTAAAACGTATCGTTTTGAGCATATTGATCTTGCCCACTGTTGTTTACATCTGTTATCCGAATAAAGAATTGACGGGTACCTTGAGGATCTGACCAATCAAAAACTGGAAGGGTCAACAACAGGGTATCCAGAAAATTTTTCTGTCCTGTCCAGGTGTAGGTACTGGTAACCGGATTCCCAACGACGCCGTAGGTTACAGTCAGGGATTGTAAAACATCCGTTCCGCTATTTCGAACCACTACCGATGCACCTCCACAAGAGGGGTTATATCTTCCATGTCGAGCAAAAGCAGAGGGGCTCAAAACCTCTTCCACGCCTGCATCTCGTGTAAAAGCAGGAGGTGCGTAATGTATCACGCTTGCCCCAAATCCATACCCAGGAAAATTATTCCCCAAATTGGTATAAGGTGGCAAATCGAGATCTAAAACATGCGTATTACCGGGGGTTACATAAGGCGTTAATTCATATAAAAAAGGATGTACCCTTTCCCCTGGACACCAATTGGCGCGATCATAAATCCAGGTTCCGCCTTGAGGAAATATAGGATTTAATCCACATTTATCTCTCCATACCTGACTGGTAAATCGTTGCGTGCCGTCAATCATCAGGTAATGCGGTTTACTACAGAATTCCGCACAATTATCACTGCCTCCAAATCCATGTCCAGTTTGTAATAAATGAAATCGAGTTCCACCCGTAGCTCCGCTGGGAATATTAACGGTGATAGGGATGAGATGGCTTTCAATTGGATCTGTAGTAATTCCAAAACTATAGCCTCCGGTCCATAAAGGTTGCACGCCAATAGGCTTTCGGGCAGGTGTACCTTCAATCATTAAAAAATCCAAAGTAATGGTAAACCCATCCTGATAGCCTTCATACAATACTCTAAACTCTGCTGAGTCCCTAAACAAAGGCATAAAGTCAGTAACATCTGCCCTCCAAGTAAATGACCAAGTGTTCGGAAACAATCCCCCATAAGGAGTAATAGCACGGGTAATTTCAATATTATTTACCACCTCAAAAACATCCCAGTAGGGCCAAGTTTGTAAGTACCAAGTAGAATCCGGAGCTACCCAAATTGAATCATAAATAACCCCAGTGGAAGTATATAAGTAATTGTAATAGGATACTGGAAAAACGGATAAAGTATCCGTAGGTAAAAATGGATTTATACTATCCTGAAATAACACCAAACTAATCCCATTGGATACGGAAGAATCTGTGGTTTGGGTGGTTGTATTATAAAAATATACCCAGGTAGTATCTGTTGAAAATTTAACAGAATCCAACCTGTTACCATTAACCGTAAACTGAGGTGCTTGTCGAAGAATGGAATCCAAGGTTCCGGTATGTTGCCGATAGTAAACTTTGGTAGTATAATCCCACTGGCTGCAACCTGAAGTTGGACAACCATAGGTAAGATCCAGCCAAATTCTTTCATAGGTATGAGTGCTATCTGGAAAGACAGTCCAAGCATCAAAATTACCATAACCGGAAAGGTGCATCTTATCCTGGGCTCTTACCTGAAGGGTATCGCCAGCCTGTAGGTAGGCAGGAATGAATAATGAGAAAATGAAAAATTGTAATATTTTTTTCATAAAGAACTTCCTTTTTTTAGGACTGGAAATTTAGGTAATAAATTTTAATCGATACTTAATCCCAAGTAAAACAGGATTAAATGTTAAATTTCTTTAGGGAATAAAATATATTTTACCTGTTCCCAAAACAGATGAATAAATGTAAGGATTCGCTTTATATCCTATGTTTCCGGATCCTTCAATATTTACCTGTAAGGTATCTGTGCACCAAAGAAGGGTATTTCCAGAACCGGTGCTTTTTGCTATTCCTAAATGAGATTTAAATTCCTGTAGGGAAAGCAAACCAGCTCCTGTATGTTCAGTTTGTATAGCGTTACATTCCCCAATCAAGGTTAAACTTCCTGAACCTAACATTCTTGCTTTTACTTCCTTGGATCGAGTGATTACAGAAATACTTCCTGTTCCTAAAACTTCTACATCCAACCTACCATTTTCAAAAATAAGACTATCCCCACTAATTATTTCTCCTTCATTATATAAAGCAATTCCGGAATAAAAAGGAGCTATAACGGTAATGGTTAAGGATTTCTGATTAGATCTAACACATCTTTCAAATTGTAGTTTTAATTCCCCTTCCAAAATAGGGGCGTTGATATTCTTGACAATATTCTCCGGTCCTTGAATTTCTATTCTATGATCGTTCCCAATTTTTAAAATCACTTTTGCCGGTACTTCTACCCGAATCACAGAAAAAGGAGCCAATCCCCTAGATTGTGTTATTGGGTTGTTACTTGCCCGAAGGCAAAAAATTCCACGACCACTATCTCTTCTGCAAGAAAGAAATACCAAACACAAGATTAATAGTCCGGTAACCCAAGCCTTCATACCTCAAATATACAGACCCGCAGTAGATTAACCTTTGCTTCAGGTTTTAAAATCTTTACAAAGTTTTAGATACCCCTAACTTTCGAAGCTTTCAGGTATCTTTGTAGTGATGATGTTGCTTACTCCTGATGCATGGCAATCCTATGAATTGCTCGATTTTGGTGATTTTGAAAAACTAGAACGCTTTGGAGAGTACGTCTTGATTCGACCCGAACCTCAAGCGGTCGTGAGTAAGCATTTAAAGGCATCTGAATGGCAAAAAAGATCATCAGTTGCATTTCTTCCCAAAAGTGCCAATAGTGGTGAATGGGTTCGATCCCCTGGAAACAAAATGCCCGACCGGTGGCAAATCACATATCAGTCTCAAAAATTATCCTTAAAATTCAGGTTAGCTCTAACGGGCTTTAAGCATATCGGCATCTTTCCTGAACAAGCGGCGAATTGGGAGTTTATCGCATCTTGTTGTGGCAAATTAAAGAAGCCCAAAGTGCTAAACTTGTTTGCCTACACCGGAGGTGCAACTTTAGCGGCGGCTTATGCCGGAGCAGAAGTTACCCATGTGGACTCTGTTAAACAAGTGGTTACTTGGGCAAATGATAATCGGGAACTAAACCGATTGGGGGAGGTTCGTTGGATGGTAGAAGATGCCTTAAGATTTGCCCAAAGAGAAGTGAGAAGAGGCAATGTTTATCAAGGGATTATTTTAGACCCTCCTGCCTATGGAATTGGTGCCTCCGGAGAACGATGGAAATTAGAAGAAAAGATTAATGAATTGGTGGAAGTGTTATCACAATTGTTAGATCCACAACAAGGATTTTTGGTGTTTAATGCTTATTCCATGGGCTTCTCGCCCTTAATTTTAGAAACGTTATTATCTACGCATTTTCGCAAACTCACCCCAAAGCAACTTGAATTCGGAGAATTATATTTTTCCGATTTAGCACGTCGCCGGCTTCCCATGGGTGTGTTTGCACGTTTTTCCTTTTTTAATCCTGCATAAGTATGTTCCATCATGAAGGCCGGCGAATCATTCCGGTAACCCTGCTATTGTCATCTGGCATTTGGTGTTTGACTTTCCTGTTTATTCCCTGGGGATTCGTACAAGGGTTCATTGCAATCGTCTTATTCGTATTTAATGGATTAATCTTAAACTTCTTTCGAAACCCTAAAAGAGCGTGGTTGCAGAATGACAATCTAGTGGTTTGTCCTTGTGATGGAAAAGTAGTCGTAATTGAAAAAGTAAATAAGGATCCTTATTTCAAAGAGGATAGAATTCAAATATCCATTTTTATGAGTCCTTTAAATGTGCATGTAAATCGTATGCCCATTTCAGGAACGATTACCCATATGAAGTATTTTCCAGGAAAATATTTAGTTGCCTGGAATCCTAAATCTTCCACTGAAAATGAACAAACCTTTTGGGTGGTAGAAAATGAAAAGGGAAGCATTGGTTTTAAACAAATTGCCGGGGCATTAGCGCGGAGAATTTGTTGGTATGTAAAGGAGGGGGATAATTTAAAACAATCTCAGGAATTTGGCTTTATAAGATTTGGCTCCCGTATGGATATTATCTTACCCGTAAACGCTAAAGTTTTAGTTCAATTAGACCAAAATGTGCAAGGAGGAGTTACTCCCTTAGCCAGTTTTTCCTAAGCTATTTAAGACCTTTCACAGGATTTTTATAACTGATAAATAAACCTCCAGCTAGGTTAATAATTAAGCAATATTCGCTTAATATAAATAACAGAATTTTGTAACTGGGGTTTTCTATTCCAGTTCTATGAGCCTATTCGCTTAAGTGATTGTTTTAGAACTATTTGTTGTAGTCTGATGTTTTCGTTCTGTAAACTTATGTTAAAAAATCTGAGTATCTGTATTTTGTTTTTTTGGGGGTTTGTTCAATTAGGACAAAGTCAAGTGTTGCAGTATGCCGGAAGTCAAACTTTAGCATTGGCCAATACTCCACCAACTGGAATTACAACCCAAAATTTAACTTTAGGTGGCAGTTTTAGTGCTGCAGCTGGTTGTTCAAATGGTCTTAATCTAACCAATGCCACAACTTCCGCTGGGACAGTTACTGTTCAGGTAGTGGTACAAACAGGCTATAGCATGACCTTGACGAATTTAACCTGTGGATTTAGAAGATCCGGTAATGGGGCTGCTTCTTTAACCTACAGTTATAAAATTGGAAATAATGGCTCTCTTACAAGTTCAGGAAGTTTGACACCTTCTACTTCTTGTTTAACAACTGCCAATACAAATGGGAATTGGAACTTTGCTGATTTTACCGTTAATCAAGGAGACACGCTTTTTTTAATAGGAACCTATACTGGTTTTGCAGGAAATGGTGGAAACACACAGTTATTGACCTACAATATTAATGGCTCCGTAAGCATTGTTGCCCCCAGTGTAAATGCAACCAATTTATCTTCTTCAGCTCCAACCAATAATACCATTCCCTCCCTTACTTGGGTAAATGGAAATGGAGCCAATCGTTTGGTAATTGTTTCTCAAACCAATCCGGTGTCTTTTGTACCAGTTGATGGCACAGATTACACTACAGGCGTGAATGCTAATTTTTCAACTGCTCCGGATCGGGGTAGTAATAATAAAATTGTTTATAATGGAACTGGAAATTCTGTTTCTATAACAGGTCTTTCCAACGGAACCACCTACTATATCAGAGTTTATGAATATAACGGTACTGGTGCTCAAACTAAATATTCTACCGGAACGGGAACCAATAATCCAAATTCATTCGCAACAACCAATCCCTCCAATTCCAGTTCCTCGGATATCGTATCCAATACTGCTTATAGTTATTCAACAGCTATTGCTTATTCTTCCTTTCAGGCAGGTTCTGGATTAACCACCGGAAACACGCAAGGGCTTATGGGTATCCGCGTTAGAGATGGTGGAGCAAGTAATGATGCCGACGCACTTACTACGTCTTTACAATCCTTAACCCTATCATTAACTTCTGGAAATATAAGAACCTTGGGTTTATTTCAGGGAGGATCATTAGTCAGTGAAGTGGCAGTTAATGGGGGCACCAGTGCCAGCTTTACTGGACTTAGTATATCCGCTGCGGATAATGATTCTACCGCTTTAGAATTAAGAGGTACGTTCATGTCTTCTGTAACTGATCAACAAAGAATCACCCTAACGGTTACAGCTGCCCAGGCCAATGTTGCGGGTTCTGTTTTCACTACTTCTGATGCCGGAGCAGCTCAAAGTTCTCAATCGGGAAATGACAATAAAATATCAGTGGTAGCCACTGGCTTAGCCTTTGTGCAAAGCCCAACGAACACCGCTTTAAATCAAGCGATGAGTCCTGCTGTTACTGTTCATGCCAAAGATGCGAATGGGAACAGAGATATTGATTTTGCAGGTAGTATTCAACTGGTGAGCACCGGCACTTTATCAGGAACCCCGGTTTCTGCATCTGCTTCCTCAGGCATTGCTACTTTTAGTTCCCTTACCCATACTGCAACTGGGACGAATTTGTATTTCACGGCTACTGCCCCTTCTCAACCCGGTTGGACAGTAAATTCAAGCACCTTCAATATTGTTATTACTTCATCTGCAACTGATATTTTCCGGTCTCGACAATCTGGTGATTGGGCAACTACTACCACTTGGGAATCTTCTGCGGATAGTATCAGTTGGGTGTCGCCGGCTACACTTAGTCCTAGTAATACTTCTAAGCGCATCATCATCTTATCTCCCCATACCGTTGCCCTAACCAGCAATGTTACCCTGGACTCTTTGGTTATTGAATCAGGTGGAACCTTAAACCATACTGCTGGGACTCTAACCATCAACAATGGCACTGGAAACGATATTACGGTTAAAGGAACCTGGATTCATGATAACCTAAACGGTGTTCCGGCTGGAACTGGAAATGCTGAAATCCAAAATGGTGGGATGCTTCAAATTAACGATGGTTCCGGACAAGCCGATCAATTTCTAAATGATGAATCGAGTAGTTATCTTAGGTTTGTATTTAAAAACGGAGGTATCGCGCATTATGCAAATTCGACTGCCTTTTCTGCTTCCGGTATCACCTATTTCCCGGGTCAATCCACCTCAGAAATCCCTACCTTCAGAATCAGTGGAAATTTAACAACCATAGGTGGAGCTTCTGCAACTGTTTTCAATGCCCGATTAGAAGTAATGTCAGGATACTCTTTTGCATTTAGCGGAGCTGGAACCAAAACCATAAGAGACGGAATTATTGGATCTGGTTCTTTTACCCAAAACTCAGGATGTGGTCAAATTCGAATATCAGGAACCAGCGCGCAACTCGGAGGGTCGGGAGCCCTTACCCTTTCTGACGCCAATGGACTTCAAATAAATTCAGGCGCATTAGTAACCCTTACCTCAAACAAAGCAATCACCAGTAACTCCATAACTGTTGCCGGAACCTTAGATGCCTCCACCTATCAGATCACTGGAACTGCAACAGTTTCAGTAACTGGAGAACTCAGAACCAGCAACACCAATGGGCTTGTAGGAACCAATTGTACTTTTCCTTCTGGTTCTACGCTATCAACCCTTCCTGCGGGTTCAACGATTCATTATAATGGAGGTTCTACTCAATCCATTACTGCCAGACAATATCAAAACTTAAGGTTAAGTGGGACTGGAACTAAAACATTCCCTGCCGATACCGTAAGTATTGGGGGAAGTTTTCTTCCCGGTACCGCCACTTGTACCACTACTAGCTCAATTATTAAGTTAAATGGAACCTCTGCTCAAACTTTGGTAGATTCCTTTACTTTTGAAGATCTTGTGTTGCAAAACACATCTGTTCCTACCAGTTCTGCTATCACCATCACTTCTGGTATGCAACAAATTCGTGGAATTCTTACTCCTTACGCCGGAGCCCTTGTTACCAATGGAAATCTGCGTTTATTATCTACTGCCTCTAAAACAGCCATGATTAACAGGCCTGCTGCACCCACTTCCGTGATTACTGGTAATGTGAATGTTCAAAGGTATATCAGCAGTGCTACAGGAAAACGATTCATGTCCAGCCCGGTTTCCGGTAGAACTGCCGCCGACTGGTGGCAATATCGAAACGTTAGAGATATTTATTTTTATGATGAAACCTATCCCGGCATTCAAAATATGGGTTGGTTTCAGGCCTATAGTACCTATCCCTTAACCGCAGGGCAAGGCTTTCAACTATTCTTTTCCCGGGCTGATACCACCATGGCTTTAACAGGAACCATTAATTCAGGAACCGTAACCGTCCCCTTAAATACTTTTACCGTTGACTTATCCAATCGTAATGCCTCAGGTTGGGTGTTGGCAGGTAACCCTTATCCTTCCACCATAAACTGGAATTCGGTTTCTGGATGGACGCGTGTAAATATGTTGAACGCAATCTATTATATCAACCCTTCAACTGGAACACTTGCTACTTTTATGAATGGAGTAGGATCCGGGGGAGCTACTTCCTTTATTCCTTCCGGACAAGGCTTCTGGGTTAGAAACACTGGGGCTGGTGCACAGTTAACCTGTACAGAAGCAGTAAAGTCAACCCAACAAAGTACTTTCTTTAAAGAAAACCCAACAAGTTCAAATGAAATTCGATTGACCTTATCTGAAACAACTACGGATAAGTTCTCAGAAGCTGTAGTATTATTGCCTTCCTTGGATAGCGGTTTATCTGAAGAGCATTCGTTAACAAACGCTCCCCTTCCTCCAATGGTGAAGGATTTGGATATTCCTGTAGTTACTACCAAAAATGAATTGGACGAAGAATTTACCATTCAAGAAATCCCTGTAGTTTCCAGTACGGCTATTCATCGCATTCCTGTTGGCATTCAAACTCCAGATAATTATTGGAGCTTTTCGTTGTCCTACCTTTCAGATTCTTTTGAGGTTGAATTAGAAGATCAATACTTAGGCAAATCTTATTCAAGTTCAGAATTAAGCGGAATCGTTTTTTCGAACAAGGAAATTGAAAATCGTTTTTATTTAAAAATCATCCCCAAAGCCAATCAACAATTGACCCAAATGGAGGCAAATTCTATACGAGTTTGGCCAAATCCATTGAGAGAAAACGGAACCCTTCGTATTTCCCATGGCGTTGAATCGGGAATTGCAGATTTAATTTATTGGGATGGAAGAATAGAAAAGGTACAAATATCCCCAAGTGGTGAAATTACTTTACCTGAATTAACTGCCGGTTGGTATGGCATTCGAATTGAAATCGCAGGCCATCCTCAAGTAGTTCCTTTTTGGAAAGAGTAATTTTTATTGAAATATCTAATTAAATAATTCGGATATGTCAATTACTTCTGCTAAAATTAAATTAAGCGATATTAATTATAAGAAAGAATTTATCCTTTCTAATTAATGTAAAAAAATTCTGAACTAATTCCACATCTATTATGAATTAGAATTTTCACTTGAACCCATGGAACGCT
>RFSG01000008.1 GCA_009924095.1 Sphingobacteriia bacterium | reverse complement strand
TGATGCTTTCGTCCTTATTTTTTTCTTTCGAACTTGCCAGTTTCAGCCAATTTTATTGCCTCCGGCATCAGCTTAAGTGCTTGAATTACATTCGTATCTTCCTGATGTATCACGGGGTAAAATCCTTCGTCATTCCAAATTCTACGACCAATGTTAGCTTTAATTAACATTCGGATTCTCTTTTGAGCTGCAATAAAATCCTTTTCAGCCCATTTAATCTTTTTATCTCCCGCATATTGTTGAAACTCCTTTAACATTCCATCAGAAAGCTGGAATTTTTTTGCAAACTCAATCCCAGAAGTGAATTGTTGTTTTAATTCTGGATGTGCATCTGCATATTTTAATCCAAATTGATTAAACACCCCATTAATTAATAAATCGGTATAAAGAGGAGAAGTACCACTGGTATCAATTGGAATAAACACATCCGGCATAATACCACCGCCTCCGTAAACAATTCTACCTGAACCGGTTTTGAATTTTAAGGAATCAGGAAATTTTATTTTAGACTCATCAAAAAATTCTCCAGCTTCATAACGCTCATTGAGTTCTGAGTTATACGCTTTAGAGGATTTATCATAAGGTTTTTGAATACATCTTCCACTAGGGGTAAAGTATTTAGAAATCACCAAACGCATAGCAGATCCATCGGGAAAATTATGTTGGGTTTGCACCAATCCTTTACCAAAAGAACGGGTTCCTAAAACCAGCCCTCGATCCCAATCCTGAACTGCGCCGGAAACAATTTCGCTTGCGGATGCAGATCCTTGATCAATTAAAACTATCAGACCACCCTTTTCAAACTCGCCCACACCACCGGTTGAAATGTAACGAGATTTACTTTCTACGGTACGACCTTCTGTATAAACAACTAGTTTTCCTTCAGGTAAAAATTCATCGGATAATAATTGCGCCATATTCATATACCCTCCTGGATTACTTCTTAAATCCAATATTAAATTTTGCATTCCTGATGCTTTCAGGGTTTTGATATTGTCAGTAAATTCTTGAAATGTGGTTTCTGCAAATCGCGATAATTTTAAATATCCTGTTTTTTCATCCATCATATAGGCGTAATCAACGGAATAAAATGGAATCTTGTCTCTCACGATATCAAAAGGAAGTATGCGATTAATTCCTCTGCGTTTAATACCCACCTTAACGACGGTTCCTTTTTTCCCTTTTAATTTTGACATTACATCGGCATTGGTAATTCCAACTCCGGCAACGGTATGGCTGTCAATTTCAACGATTCTATCCCCGGCCAAAATGCCAATTCGTTCGGAAGGACCGCCGGAAATTGGGGCAACCACATAAATCGTGTCTTCCAAAATATTAAATTCTACTCCGATGCCTTCAAAGCTACCCGCCATTTGTTCATCCATTCCCTTTTTTTCTTGTTTAGGGATATAGAATGAATGTGGATCAAGGCCTTCTAATAAACCAGCAATTGCATCATCTACCATTTTTTCAAACGTCACGGGTTCGATATAGGCATAGTCAACCATTCTTAATGCATCCTGAAATTTATTCAGGCTTTCATTATAATCTGTTTGTCTAAAATCAGGTAACGATTGTTTTAGTTTATAACCAGAAAACATTCCTACTAAAACCAGGGCAATAGCCAATAGGGTAAACTGGAGCTTACGAGGATCGCTCATTTTTTTCTTTCTTTTGGGATAAAGTCAAATTTAAGACATTTACCGGGGATTTGTATGGTTAACTTAACATGAAAAATTCGGATTTAGTGGTGGAGAGTGGATCTTCCAAAACCGACTGGTATTGGGTGGATAGCAAAGACCCAGCAGGACACACTGCTGGTTTGAATCCTTATGTTCAGGGAATGCAGGAGATTCAAAGACAGTTGTCCCATGAAATACCCTTGATATTAAAGGATATTATTCCAAACCATATCCATTTTTATGGTTCAGGATTTTCTTCGGAAGAATTTAATCAGCCGATGAAAAAATTGTTAGAACAACTTACTGGTTGTAAAAAAGCAATTGTTGAACATGATTTATTAGGAGCTGCGCGTGCTGCTTGGGGATCAGATTCTGGATTAGTCGCCATATTAGGAACTGGGTCAAATTCTTGTTTTTATGATGGAAAAAAAATTGTTTCCCAACAAGGTGGACATGGCTATTTATTTGGAGATGAAGGAAGTGGGGCGGATATGGGGAAACGTTGTATTAAAGCCTTATTAGATAATGAGATGCCTGAGGAGTTAAGTCAAGACTTATTACGTTGGGCACAAGTTCAAACTCCTGTAGAATTACGAAATTTAATTCATGGTCAACCCTCACCAAATGTAAAACTTGCAGCATTAGCTCGGTGGGTGGCAGAAAAAAAACAACATCCGTTTATTCAAAATATAATTCAAGTGTCTTTTTCAACTTTTATTCAAAAAACGATCCTTCGATTTCCAGAAAAACATCCTGTTGTATTTATTGGCTCTATTGCTTCAAGCTTTGAAGAAGAGCTAAAAATGATTTTAATGGAAAACAATATTCCTTTACACGAAATCATTACTCAGCCAGTTTTACGTTTATTATCCTACCATGAAAAAAATAATTCCTTCAACTGAACAAGGCAATAATCGAGATGGATTGGAGTTTCTTTCTGTTAAAGAAATATTAGCGTTTATTCATCAAGAAGATCAAAAAATCACGGATGCCGTTGAAACGATCATTCCCCTACTTTCTGCTGCGATTGAACAAAGTCTCCTCCATATTAAACAAGGGGGAAGAGTTTTTTATGTAGGTGCAGGTACAAGTGGGCGTTTGGGTATTGTGGATGCATCGGAAATTCCACCCACTTTTGGAGTTGAGGGTTTGTTTATTGGAATTATTGCAGGAGGAGACAAGGCCATTCGAAAAGCAGTTGAGTTTTCTGAAGATGATGAACATCAAGCTTGGATAGATCTTTCGGCACATGCACCAACAAAACAGGATATTGTAGTGGGAATTACTGCGAGTGGTAAAACCCCTTATGTTTTGGGCGCTTTACGCACTGCTAGAGAAAAAGGTTTATTAACGATAGGAATAACCCAAAATCAAGAAAGTGCAATTGCTGCTTTCTCCGATTTTTGTTTGGAAATTATTACGGGCCCTGAATTTATTCGAGGGAGTACTCGAATGAAAGCTGGTACTGCTCAAAAAATGACCTTAAACATGTTTTCAACTGCTATTATGGTTAAGCTGGGAAAAGTTAAAGGTGAAAAAATGGTGGATATGCAAATCAGCAATGCAAAATTATTACATCGGGGTGCAGTTATGATTATGGAAGAAACAGGATTGGATTTTGAATCTGCTAAAATATTATTACAAAAAACAGGAAGTGTAAGAAAGGCAATAAAATCCTTTACTGATAAAAAATAATATTTGTTGCACCTAATTAAATCGTGTCTTGTTATACCATTATAATGCATAAAAATAAAATTGTATTTTTTGATGGAGATTGTGCCATGTGCCAAGGATGGGTGCATTGGCTAATTCAACGAGACACGAAAAAACAATTGTTTTTTGCTCCACTCAATTCAAATTTAGGTACTAGTTTTATAAATAAATATTTTAATCTACAAGCTCCTCCAGATTCAATATTGTTTTTTGATGGTATTCGGATGCACACACAGTCAGAGGCTGTAATTGAAATTGGATTATTATTACCATTTTATAATTACCTCGCAATTATTATTAAATTTATTCCTAAATTTATTCGAAACGGAATATATTCAACAATTGCCAAAAACCGTAAATACTTATCTAAAAAGATATGTCGCATTTTTACGGATGAAGAATTGGTTAGATTTTTATAAAACAAAATATAATTACATATATAATAATAGATATAATTGTATTAAATGAATGAATTTATATATTAAATTAATATTGATGATTTTCGCCATATAATTTTATCATTTTTTTATTATTAGGATTTGATTACTGCAAACCGCTAAACCAACCTAAAATCATACACTCGAATTTCCTTTTTACAAAAATGAAATCAGTTCAATTCAACTTAAGCAACAATCTACTCGTTCGCTCTCTTAAAATTTCATTTGAGGAGATATTGAAGACATGTACTGCAACCCGTTAGAAACCAAAATCTTCTTAAATAAAAGATTTAAACCCGTACATTTTTATTAATTTTAGGTGATTTACTTATGGAATTCATCGAACCAATTTTACTCCTCCTGCTGATTGTCACGGCAGTTTGGATGTTTAGTCGAAGGGCAAAAGGGATATTGGGATCTATCTATTCAGGCCGCCCCCTAAATCGAAACGATAATCCAGGAAAACGATTAAATAATCTTCTGTTGGTCGCCTTAGGGCAACGGAAAATGTTTCAAAGAGTAGTGCCTGCATTGTTGCATGCTTTTATTTATGTAGGTTTTTTACTCATAAATATTGAAGTAATCGGGATGATTCTGGATGGGTTAACAGGCAATCATCATACCCTAAGTTTTTGGGGTGCTGGATATCGTTTTCTTACCGCATCCAATGAGGTTCTGGCCTTTCTGGTAATCTTCGTTTGTATCCTATTATTGTGGAGAAGAAATATTAGTAAGGTAACTCGATTCTCAGGTGAGGAAATGCAATTGCCACAAAAAAGAGATGCAAATATTATTTTATATATCGAGATTGTTTTGATGATCGGATTGATTGTAATGAACATGGCAAATGTTCAATTAAATTCATTATCCACTGAAACACTAACAGGTAGTTATCCGATTTCTTCCATACTATCAGGGGTATTAGGAACCCAACCTGCAACTTTACATTTAATTGAAAGAATTGGGTATTGGTTTCATCTAATTGGAATTTTTGCATTTTTAAATTATCTGCCATTTTCAAAACATTTGCATATTTTAATGGCATTTCCCAACACTTATTTTTTTAAAACAGAATCGGTTGGAAAATTAACTAGCCCGCTGAATGTAACCCATGAAGTAAATGCGATGTTAGATCCATCCTATATTGTTCCACCTGCTCCTGAAGGAATGAGTTTTGGCGCTAAGGATGTTGCCCAGTTAAGTTGGAAAACCCTTATGGATGGCTTCACTTGTACCGAATGTGGAAGATGTACTTCTGCCTGTCCAGCGAATATAACGGGTAAACGTTTATCTCCCCGAAAAATAATTATGAATATTCGGGATCGGCAAGAAGCGATATTGGCGGGTTCAGAGGAAAATATAACTTTATTAGGAGATTATATTTCAGCGGAAGAATTATGGGCATGCACCACCTGTAATGCTTGTGTACAAGAATGTCCTGTAAATATTGATCCCGTAGCCCCTATTCTGGAATTGCGTAGATATTTAGTCATGGAACAATCTGCTGCCCCTAACTCTTTAAATGCAATGTTTACCAATATTGAAAATAATGGTTCACCTTGGGCAATTCCGGCAGCTGATCGCTTTAATTGGGCGCAGGAAATTGAAACTAATCAAACTCGTAACTAATGCCTGAAAAAAAGAAAATTAAGGTACCCGTAATGGCTGATTTAGCCGCAACACAACAATTACCGGAAATATTATTTTGGGTAGGTTGTGCAGGCTCTTTTGATGATAGGTATTTACGCGTTACGCAAGATATCGTTCGTATATTGGATTATATCGGAATATCTTGGGCAGTATTAGGTCCGGAAGAAAGTTGTTCCGGTGATCCAGCAAAAAGAGCAGGAAATGAATTTTTATTTCAATTTCAAGCACTTCAAAATATATCTATATTAAATGCATATGGAATCCGAAAAATATTAACTGCTTGCCCCCATTGTTTTAATACGATTAAAAATGAATATCCTGAATTAGGTGGAAATTATGAAGTGCTTCATCATAGTCAATTTATTCAGCAATTAATTGATGAGGGAAAATTGCGATTAAGTGATAATGAAACCTACAAAGGAAAAAAAATAACCTTTCATGATTCCTGTTATTTAGGAAGAGCGAATGAAGTTTATGAAGCACCTCGCCAAGTTATTGAAGCTTTGGATGCCAACCTGGTGGAAATGAAACGGTGCAAACAAAATGGCTTGTGTTGTGGTGCTGGAGGTGCACAAATGTTTAAAGAACCCGAAAAAGGAAACCAGGATATTAATATTGCCCGAACCGAAGAAGCGGTAAATACAGGTGCGGAAATTATTGCAGCCGGTTGCCCTTTCTGTATGACGATGTTAACTGACGGCATTAAAAGAGTAAGTCCAGAAAAAAATATTCCGGTGATGGATATTGCAGAATTAGTGGCTCGAAAATTAGATTTATAATGGTTATGTCTTTTAATAACTTCATTTATTCCTTTTAATTAAAGATGTTATTTACCAGCTCCTCATTTTTATTATTATTGGGAATAACCTTTATAGTTTATTATTTACCATTCCTCAGGAGATGGCAAACTTTAATTTTAATTATTGCTAGCCTAATATTTTATGCCTGGGAGCAACCTTATTTATTAATCTTATTATTGGGCTCCATTAGTTTTAATACGTTAACAACTCAAGGGATATATTTAAGCCAGACCCCAAACCAACGAAAATTAATTGCTGTTTTAGGGGTAAGTGCAAATTTGGGATTATTAGCATTATTTAAATATTTCAAATTGATTTTTGTTACCGTTCATGGGGGATTAGAAGACCTTACTCCTGTAGAAGCATTTTTATATTATTTGCCCCTACCTGTTGGGATTTCGTTTTATACCTTTGAAGGAATTAGTTTATTATTAGACGTATTTAGATCCCCAGAAAAACCCAAATGGATCCCAGATAAACGACTACATTTTTGGTATGATACCACCTTATTTGTTTCCTTTTTCCCCCATTTAGTCGCTGGTCCTATTTTAAAAGCGCATGAATTTTATCCCCAAATAAATAATCAAAAAAAATTTACTTCAATTCCCTGGGTTCGAATATTTGAAACTTTATTAACCGGGTATTTTTTAAAAATGGTGATTGCAGATAATTTAAAAGATCTAACCTATCAAATATCTTATCCTGCGTTTTTAGATTTAAGTGCTGCCGATTTATGGTTGCGATTATTAGGATATTCCATGCAGATATTCGCTGATTTTGCTGGTTATTCTTTAATTGCCATAGGGTTGGCAGATTTATTTGGATATAAACTTCCCGACAATTTCCGATTTCCCTATATTGCCAAATCTTTTTCGGAGTTCTGGACCAGATGGCACATATCTTTATCCTCCTGGCTTAAAGAATATTTATATTTTTCCTTAGGTGGAAATAGGAAAGGTAAAATAAGAACCTACGTTAATTTAATGTTGGTAATGTTATTAGGGGGAATGTGGCACGGAGGCGCCTGGAGTTTTATGGTATGGGGAGGTTTTCATGGATTGGTATTGGTTATTGAAAGGGGCATTCAACAGGTCGTAAAATTGCCCAATTCAATTTGGGTAACTACGATGGAAAGATTATTGGTTTTTACAGGAGTTAGTTTTGCCTGGTTGTTATTTGTATTAACCGATTTTAGTCAGGCCCTGTTATATTTTAAAGCGACCTTTACACATACCGATATTCCGTTTGTTTGGGGACCCTTGCAGGTACAATTAGTTTTATATTCCTTACCAGTAATAATATATCATTTATTGTATTTATTGCCGGATTCTTTAAAACAAAATCAATTAAAAATGGCTAAACCTATCTTTTATGGAACCATGTTGTTTTTATTATTAACCAATGCTGGAGTTCCGGGTAGTTTTATATATTTCAGATTTTAGATATGATTGTTAAAAGTATTGTTGTAGGAATATTCATTACCTCACTTTTTGCATTTATTATTTATGCAAATGGAAATACAATTCCAACCTGGGGATTTCCGCACTGGAATCATGACAATGTTGGCAAAACTGAAAAAGTTGCCTTTCACGCACCTTCTGCAAATATTATCTTATGTGGGAGTTCCATCAGTTATTTAATGGAGCCTTATTTACCTAGGGAGGTGTATAGTTTAAGTATTACTGGAGGTTCGCCACTTACGGGTATGCAATTAATTCATCAATTAAACTTAAAGCCCAAAATTGTGGGAATTGAGATTAATTATCTAGAAAGATCAGTTGAAGACACTTATCTTACCCATCCTTTATATTCTGGTTTCTCAAAAGAAATTAAAGATTTATTTCCATTTATGCGAACCTATTATCAACCTATTAATGCAATAGGTTATTTAATGTCAAAGAATAATATAAAAGTTAGGGATGCATATAAAATAACTCACCCGGGTCATATTGGAAAAACCATAGAAAACATGTTATTACCCGGTAAAATAAAAATAGGTAAAGAATTAAGAGATTCTGCTACGGTTAATAATACATTAAAACCCATGTTAGAATTAACCCGTAAAATTACTGCGCAAGGAATAAAAGTAGTGTTTTATGAAATCCCCATGAATCCATTGCTAATGCGTACCCCAAGATACAAACAATTAATAGAAGCATTTCAGGACTCTATTAAATTGCTTGAAATTCCGGTAACCTTTATTCCAGCTCCAAAGTATTCAGGCTGGAAAACCGTAGATGGAGACCATCTGGAAACCGCATCTTCCAGAGTATATACTGAATGGTTAATGAAAAGAATTAATTAAGATTTTTTTACCATTAATTCATTCATTTAAATATTTAATTACTTTTTATTTAAATATTCAACCATTTGTTTGCATTGAGGATGTTCGGGCTCCAAACCTATAACTACCGTTGCGTATTTTAAAGCATTTACTTTATCTTCTTTAATAAAATAAAAAGCTGCTAAATAGGAGTTTGCTGTAATAAAATCCTTCTTATATTTTTCAATAGTATTATTGGTCGTAATTATTTCGACTACTTTTTCAAAATCTGGCTTTGCTTTTCCTTCTGGATTTTCTTGATCTTCTTGTTTAGCTAACGCATTTCCTTTCCATAAAAAGCCTAAATGTACTGCGGGTTGAAGGGTTGTCATTTTTTCAAAAGCGATCTGTGCTTTATCATACGCTTTCATAAAATAATAAGCTTTCCCTAAATCATAATAATTTTTATAACCGGGGGTACGGGTTACAATTTCCTCATAGACTTCAGCTGCTTTATCATATTTCTTTTGACGAATATAATTAGTTCCAATATCTGCCTTTAAGGTAATTAGAGAGCTATCTTTAAGTATGGCTTGTTCGTAATAACCAATGGCAACCGAATCTTGTCCATTCTTTTCTAATATTTTAGCATAATATTCTAAATCACTGCCTAATATATATTGAGGGGGAATTAATTTAAAATATTGGTCCATTACTTTTTGAGCTTCTGGGCCATTTCCGGTTTTTAATAAACAATACCCTTTTAATCTAAGCATCACAAGGGTGGTAGTATCTTTTAATACATTATCAATTTCACTTAAGGCAGCAGGATATTCTTCGGTAAGAAATAAAAAGGAAGCATATCTTGCACGAGCGGCTAAATCATTTCCGGATAAATCCACATATTTTCGGTAATTATTTTTAGCTTCTTCATATTTTTTAGATAAATAATATAATTCCCCTAATTCACGATATGCGGGTGCAAAAGAAGCATCTTTAGCAATGGCTTCTCTAAAAGCTGCAGCCCCATCATTATATTGTTTATTCTTAACATATAATTGGCCTACCCGTAAATATCCAATTAAAAAGGTTGGATCAAGTGCAATGGATTTACGATAATTAGTTAAGGCTAATTCATCTATTTTTTGGCGAAGATATAAATCCCCTAAAGAAGTATAAACAAATACATTTTTGCTATCTAATGTTTTAGCTTTTATCAATAATTTTTCTGCTTCTCCTAATCCTTCTTTAGAACCATCTGCCAACCATGCATCAGCTATATCGGTTAATACCTCTACATTATTGGATTGAGTTAACTCTAAAGCTTTATCAAATTGTTTTTTTGCTTCTGAGGTATTTTTCTGCAGCAGGTTCATTCTTCCAGCACCTACATAATTAAGCCCATATTTAGGAAGTGTAGTAATTCCTTTTTGAAAAATCTGAGTAGCTTGACTGGGATTTTCTAATTCTAAATAAGTTTTGCCCATCCAATAATAAGAGGCTCCGTCTTTGGGATTATTTATTTGAAGTGCAGAAAATATTTGAAGTGCTTTTGAATATTCTTGTTTTTCAAAAGCTTTCATTCCTTCATTTAGGGTTTGTGCGCGTAAGTGAAAATTTCCGAGGCAAAAAATCAGGCCTAAACCCAATCCCAAAATTGTTTTCATACTGAGGTAATTTTTCATAATTCTTAAACAAAATTAATAGATAATCAGGCTGACCTAACTCGCAAAACGGTTTTATTCCTGTTTCTATTTTATCATGCCAAATATCCTGCCAACTATTATGCTATTGCAATTCAATCATTCGAACTGGTTTTTGTGCAGGCATTAAACCAGACTTTAATACAATTCTTTGTCCTTTATCGCCAGCCATAAACGATAAGAAACCGGTTGACAAACCCATTTTAGATTCTAATGTTAAGGCATAGATGTCTCTTCGTAAGGGGTACAATAGTTGCCCTATCCAAGCTTGGTAGGGAAGGTAATATTTTTGATCTGCGGGATTTTGAATATAAGCAGTTCGTATCGTTTGTAAAAAACCTAATGCCATACTATCATTGGCAGACGCGATCCAATTCACCCCAATAAATCCAATTGCTGCAGGATGGTTCGCTACATACTCAATCACTTTATCGGCAGATCCAGCAGCCACAAAAGAGGAAGATAAGGGTTCTCCTTTTAATACACTATCCTGAAGAAAATTAGCAATTGAAGATCCTGCCTGATCAATAACGGGTTGCACAGGAATATCTTTTCCTTGTTTGCCAATATCACTCCATACAGTGGAGTTAGAGCTTAATATTTGGGTGATCTCAGATAGCGTTAAAAAACTATCTGGATTATTTAGGTTCAGGATAACGGCAATTGCATCTACGGCGACTTTAACTTCTCTAGGAAAAATTCTTTTATTGCCTAAGATTCTCTTTTGTTCTGGCGTAAAGGTTCGTGGTAAAATAACCAATTGAGCCTTCCCTTCTAACAAAGCATTAAATGCTTCGGTTTCTCTAGCCCAGGTTAATTTTATTTTTCCATATTGATAAAGATGCTGAAAGGTTTCAACCCATTCCCTACTGAGTCGAGTGATGGCAGGATCCGCCATAACTTTAATATTTCCCTCTGTTGGGGTTTCTCTTTCAATAGGCTTTGAACAACCTGCGATTAAGAAAAAAACAAGGATGAATATCCAGCAATCATGCTTCATCTTTCTCTATAGTGGAGGATTCATTTTCCTTTGGAGTGCTTTTCAGCAGCATTCTTCTTGCTCTCCACAACCGAAAACCTCCATAAAGCAATACTACTGCACCCATTATGTATCGTTGTCCAGGAGACCAATCTGCAAATACGGTATTCGGCAAAATAAATAGACCTATACCCATACAGAGAAATACGATTCCCATTAATAAACTTAAATAGGTAAATATTTTATCCATGGAGTATAAATGACAAAGCTTAGAAGAAATTTTTTTATTCCTTAAATATTACGTTGAATAACAAATAAGGTTAGCAATTATGGCAAATAGCAAAATGCTTATTGCAATTTAAAATCAACGGGTACAACAACCCAAAACTTTATGGGTTTACCGGCTTGAACCGCTGGGGTAAATTTCAATAAAGGCAACTGAGCTACGCAAGCATTTGCCAATAAAGGGTGTGGGCTTTTTACGAGGATATGTTTTTCGATATTTCCTTCCTTGTCAACCAACACCTTTAAAATTACTTTACCAGAGATATTTGCTTCTTTTGCTTGGGGTGGATAGCCAATATTCTTTTTAAATTCTGACATATTCACCGGAGCGGGTTCTTTTTCAGCCAAAATAAAATCATTTGGATCTGGGGTATCATCTTTAGGAGCTTCAACAACGCCGGTTCCTTCTTTTTCTCCGAAGTCAAATCCTTCTTCAGAACCTTCAACGGTTTCAGTAGCTACGTTTTTATCTTTAATAGAATCAATGTCAACAATTGTTTCTTCTGGTTTAGCTTCTTCATCTGGAACTGGTTCCGGGATTACGAACTTAATGGCAGATTTTTTAGGAGGAGGGGCTAATTCTTCCGGTGGAAGTTCAGGTTGTTTTTCTTTATCAATTGGAGGTGCTTCTGTCATTTCAACAATGGTCACCTTTTTAAGTTCTTCTTCCTGAGGCAAACTATTTTCGATCCAGGTAAGAATTGCAGGAATCATTAAGGCGAAGAGTACGAATGCTGTTCCAAAAAGGAAAGCTGTAACTACACTTCTTGAATATTTTTGTCGGAGGGCATAGGCTCCGTATTCTTTATTACGCGCCTCGAAGACTATGTCATCTAGGTTGGCGAGAATCGGCTGTTCCATAGGGTTCGTTTATATTAGAAATTACGCTGAAGAACTATTAATTCGTATGTGTTAGGAATCTGCCCCAACCAACTTAATATCTTCGGCATTATCCGGCTCATTCACTTTAACGATAAAAGTTCGTTCGTTGTCATTGAGTTCTGCAAGTGTATATTTTTTCACTTCAGAGATATTCATCTCATCTAGAATATCTACCACGTTTGCATACCGGGAGGTGGACAAAGGTTTAATTAATACAATCAGTTCTTTGGCATCTCCGAATTGACCCTTCACTGCATCTTTTCTTTCCTGCAACCATTTTCTTAATTGTTCAGGAGCGAAGGTCATTTTTTTGACTTCAGGATTTTTCCCATTCTCAGGATCTAACAAACCTACGTAGGTATAAATCAAATCATTTTTACCTATTATGAGGGTAAGGATTTTAGATTCTGCCACTTTCGGTGGTTCCACCTGATCCTTTTCGTTGGGATCCACTTTTGGGGGGATAACAACAGGAAGTACATTCGGTTTGCTAATGGTGGTGGTAAGTACGAAAAACGTAAGGAGTAGGAAGGCAAGGTCAACCATTGCGGTCATGTCAATACGCGTGGAGGCTTTTTTGCCTCTGGGTTTACCGCCTTTATGTTTACCGCCGCCCCCGCCGGTGTCTAGTTCTGCCATGATTCAGCTTCTGAAAAAGATATCAGTGTTAATTGCGAGGATCATCTTCAAGGGTTGTAATAAGGGCAAAATTATGCACCCTTAATTCCCGGAAGGTTTCAATAATATTAGAAATAGCAGGATAATGGGTATTCTTATCGGCTTTAAGCACCACTCGAATATCATTACTGGTAACTTCTTTGTGTCCAAATCTACCCTGAACAATCCATTGTGGCAGGTCATTTAAAACCGTATCACAAGGAATTCCAGGTTGTTTAAAAGATTCTCTTTCCATAGGAGAAAGCGCCAACCATGCTTTTAATTGCGTAATGGGCACCCCAAAATTAGTTTCGAGGGTAAATGCATGAAGTTCTTCCTCTGTCAAGGTAATCTTGTTTGCACTGGCAACCTTCTTCAGCATTGCAGCGCGGCTGTCTTTATTATCAATCCCGATAAACACCTTTCCTGAATCATTCACAGTTATCATCATGATATCCCTTTCAGGAATTACTGTGTCAGAAATGGAGGAGGGTGTTTCCACTTTTGCCGCTTCCTCCGCTTTGAAGTTGGTGGCCAACATGAAAAAAGTCAGCAATAGGAACGCCAAGTCAACCATAGCGGTCATATCTATTTTACTGCTTTTTCTGGCAATCTTATTCTTTGGCATCGGATGTTAAATCAACTATGCTTGAGATTTACTTAATCGCTTCTCCTGAGGTATTATGACGAGAAGCAAAGGTTTGCACAATGCTAAACCCAGACTCATCGATTCGGTAAGTTAACGCATCAATGGAGCTGGTGAAGTAATTATAAGCAATCGTTGCGATGGTAGAAGTGGTAATCCCTAAGGCTGTATTTACCAAGGCCTCAGAAATACCGTTTGCCAATGCTACTGCATCAGGAGAACCTGCTGTTGCCAAGGCGGAGAAGGCTTTAATCATCCCTAATACTGTTCCAATCAACCCAATCAAAGTTCCAATGGAAACAATTGTTGCGATGATAACTAAGTTTCTTTCCAACATAGGCAATTCCAAGGTGGTTGCTTCTTCGATTTCTTTTTGAATCGCAACTACTTTTTGTTCTCTGTCCAAGGATTTCTCTCCAGACATTTCATGATATTTTTCCAAAGCGGCTTTCGTAACATTGGCAATAGAGCCTCTTTGTTGATCACATAAAGCAATCGCCTCTTCGATTTGGTTATTGTTCAGATGTAGTTGAATTTTTTTAACAAACACATCAATAGAACTTTTTCCAGTGGCTTTGGAGATAGTAATAAATCTTTCGATTGAAAATACGATCATCATCAAAAACAAACCAATTGCGAAAGGGATAATTACTCCGCCTTTGTAAACAATTGCGAAATAATCCCCTGGCATGGGATGATTATCAGTACAAACACAATCTGTTACTCCTTCGGGGCAAGCCTGGAAATGGCTACAATCTCCCAAGATAAAGGTGTAAATAAAAAAACCGATTGCAATCGTCAGCAGGATTACTAAAGGAGAGAACCATGATTGCAGACTCCGTTTGTTGTCCAGCTTAACAGCAGTTGATTCCATATGCTAGGTGTTAGGGGTTAAAGGTTAAGATTAAATGGATATGGCTTTAAGAGGGGCTAAATTATGGGGATTCTTTCACATCACAAATTTTTTAATTTGGTCTTATTACACAAAATCCAAAATTTTAACCCGGAAACCCTATTTTCAGTAAGGTAAATACTTTCCTTTTCTGCTGAAAATAAACCAAATAAGCTTCCTGATTATTAATTTGTTCGCATAAACTGCGATAAAATATATTTGTCGAATGATAGTCTATTAAGAACGGCTTTCGATTACTTAATACGCCTTGCAAATCTATAGATTGGCTAAAGACATTGTTTCCGATTTCTTTCTCCCGATACTCGTAAAACAGATATAACTTCTCTCCACTCACCACTTCAAAGTAGGACAATTGCGCAGGGTTTTCGGAAACTTGACGTTTGTAAACAACCGTTGACCATTCTACTTTCCCATCTCCAGAAACTGATGTTACAATCACATCATCATAATGATAAAAGGTTTGGGTGTACCAATACCCGTATAAATCTCGGTAAGTTGAGGAGGTTACATAATATTGTTCCCCTAATAACAGAACGCCTCCATCCGATTTAGGTAAAATATTATCTAGGTATAGGTTTTCAAGTTCTTTCCCTTTTTCTAATTGTCGTTGGGTAAGATATCTGCCTTTAAAGTCTTCACTAAAGGGATATTGGGTAACCACTAACGCTTTATGCGTAACAGCATCTAATCGTTGATAAACGATTCCTGCCACGCCTTCTCCTCCTCTTTTAGAATAATAGCCCGCCACTAAAATTTGTTGATCTCGGTCAATTCTAAACGTTAAATCAATTACCCAGGCATCTGCAAATTTCAAGGGAACTTCCACTGCCTTCTGGGTTTGCGGGGAATAGTGAAACAAAGTATACTGCCATTTTTCAATGCCCTCACTATCGGTTTTGTTTATTCTTCCCAAAACAAAAATAGAACCCTCGTTACCCACTCGAACCACTCGGATATCAAATTGTTCTGCCAGATAGGGCAATTCTAATCCAGCTTCTTCAGGCTTTCGAAAGCTTTCATCAAAAACAAAGAACTTTAATTTTTCCTTGCCCCCTTTTTCTCCTTCTTTTCGAAAACACATTAATTTCTTTTTGTTAGGAGAAACTGAATATCGAAGAGGTTCTTTTCCTTTTCGGTTTCTGGGGGAACGGGAGATTTCTTTTCGTTCCCCTAAAATCTTTCCAGATAAATCTACCTGATAGGCTCCAATAGAAACCACATCTTCCTTTGGATGATCTTCGGCTACAAATACAATTATGTTTTCCCCTAACACTGCAACATGATCAATTCGCTCTCTGCCTTGTTGACTATACAGTTGTTTTGTCCATTGTTTTTTAAAGTCGATGTCATACTTCGTTACGCCAACATTTCGGCTGGAAGCTCTTGACATTGGACCCACAGTAACTAAGCCTTTGTCTTTAGGGGAATATTCAAACCAATCTGGAACAGCAGCTTTTCGGTCAAGGTATAATGCTGCCTTAATTTGCTGGGCAGTAAGGGTAACCGGGAAAAGGATTACTAAAACAAATAATGATACGATTTGAAGCATCTATAACAAATATAAAGATATCAGAATTAGAAAAACAGAACAGGTATATAACGTAATTCATAAGTAAAATGGGGTAATGTTACTTTGGGTAATGTAATTTAGGGGCATGGAAAATTTTCCCCTTTGCCCTCAAATCAGGGCTTTTGTACTGGATATGGATGGAGTCCTTACAGATGGCACGGTAATAACCTTTGCACAAGAAGATCCTGTAAGAGTGATGCAAATCAAGGATGGTTATGCTTTGCAGCTTGCGGTTCGTTGTGGATACAAGGTTGCTATTATTTCTGGAGGAAAATCAGAAGGCGCCAGAAAGAGGCTTGAAGGCTTAGGAATCGAATATATATACATGAGCACCCGGGATAAGTTACCTGTATTAAAATCCTTTTTACAAGAAGCCGGATTAACCCCAGAGGAAGTTTTATATATGGGAGATGATATGCCGGACATTCCTGTGATGGAATATGTAGGGCTATCCGCAGCCCCAGCAGATGCAGCGGAGGATGTGTTAAAAATTGCCCAATGGATCAGCCCTTTGGGAGGAGGGAAAGGTGCCGTAAGACAAGTCATTGAATCTGTCTTAAAACAACAAGGGAAATGGTACACGATTGAAGCTTTCCTCTGGTAATGCCGTATCGTATAATATCTGATACCCGATATCTTTGGAAAACCGGGCGACCTTTAAATTGTTTTATCGGTGGTGGAGTGTTTTTAGAATCTTGTTGGTTATCGGCTGGAAAAAGTTGGCAACCCTTCCAAATGCACACTACATGGCTGCTTACTGGTTGTGTTATGTTGATTATGATGGCGGGGTATTGGGTGAATGATGTATATGATTTTAAAATAGACTTAATTAATAAACCTAAAAAAACCTGGGTAGGCAAACATATTTCGGCAAAGAAAGTATGGACCGCTTACTTTGTTTGTTGGGGTGTGATTACTATTATTTCTCTTTTATTTCCTTTGAGAATCTTATTTGTATTGGAAGCGACATGGATTCTATTATGGTTATATGCCCGGTATTTTAAAAGAACTTTGGTGGTCGGGAATTTAATTGTTGCAACACTGGCAGCGACCCTTGTATTGACTGCCGCTACCTGGTTAAATGTGTTGGGTTTTTCAGTTATTTGTTTGGCAATATTTTCATTTGAAATCACCTTATTGAGAGAAATTATTAAAGATGTAGAAGATTTACCTGGTGATTTATCCTATCAGTTAAAAACCCTTCCTATTCAAGCGGGGATTGATTTCACCCGAAATTTATTATTTGTACTTACTGCGCTTTTTTTAATTTCTTGTTTTATTCCTGTACTTACGGATTATATTATTTTCCATAAAGTCAATTTTTATTTTACCCTATTATTAACGGGATTAGTGTTGTTGCCCTTATTTTATTTAATTTTTTTATTAGGTAAAGCTCAAGTTCCTCAAGACTTTAAAAAATTGAGTTCAGGAATGAAATTTATTATGTTAGGGGGAATGATTGCCTTATCTGCTTATTAATAAACAATTATATAATATCTCTTATATATTGTATTATTAATCTATTGATTCTGGCATTTCAGACCGATAGGAAAGAGCGCCGGGTTGTTTCTGACTTGAGGTTAAATAATTTTTACTATTAATCCCCCGTAAATAATACCCGGTACCATCCCAGGCTCTTCTGTGGTCACTTCGCCGACAATCTTCTGAACAGCATCCCTCCATATCGGCAGCACATGTTTCACAGATTAAAAAATGACGATTGCATACACTATTAGCACAGTTAATCATTTTTTCAGTAGGAGAACTACACAAAAAACACTTTCCAATAATCGTGGGATTCACCCGATTTACCGGAACGACCACTCGTTGATCGAAAACATAACAGGAACCTTCAAAGTTTTCTCCTTCTGCTTCATGCCCATACCGAACAATACCCCCGTGCAATTGAAACACATTTGTAAATCCTTCTTTTAAAAGCAAAGCTGAGGCTTTTTCACATTTAATTCCGCCCGTACAATAGGTAACAATTGTTTTATCTTTTAGTCCAGAAATAGCTTCAAGTTGTTGGGGTAATTCACGGAAGTTTTCAATATCAAGGGTAAGTGCGTTTGGGAATTTTCCTACCTCATATTCATATCTTGACCGAGCATCTAACAGAACAACGTCTGGATTTCCGTTGCGCAATAAATCCCTGAGTTCATCTGGTTCAATATATTTACCTGTTTTGATGGTAGGGTCCACATCTTCATTCCCCAATCCCAGATGTACAATTTCATTTTTTACCCGAACATGAAGCTTGTTAAAAGTATGTCCTGGGTGTTGATCAATTTTAAACTCTATCCCTTTATATAGAGGATGTTGAGCCATCCACTCCCGATAGGCTTTGGTTTGATGGGCAAGTCCAGAAACGGTTCCATTTATTCCTTCAGCGGCAACTAAAATTCTACCCAATAATTCGTGTTTTTTACAAAAGTCAGCCTGTTCTTTTCGAGCAGATTCAGGATCCTCAATTTTTACATACCTGTAATACAATAATACTTCAAAGGAATCTGAAGTATTAGCAAGGGGTTGATTAGTATTAGAAGTGCGCAGCATACAATAAATCAATATCCATATAATCTAAGCCAAACATACCTGCTAATGCTTTGTGGGTAATATGGCGACGGTAGGCATAAATTCCGGATTTAATATACCGGTCAACTCCCAACCAGTCATTCAATGTGCCGCCGTTTCCAAGTTGTACTAACATAGGAGCAAGGATGTTGGATATAGCTGAAGAGGCAGTGTTCGGTACACGGGAAGCAATATTAGGAACACAATAATGAATTACGCCATGTCGAATGTAAGTGGGTTTACTATGCGTAGTTACTTCAGAGGTTTCAAAACATCCTCCCTGATCAATAGAAATATCAACAATTACAGAACCTTCCCGCATACGGGTTACCATTTCCTCAGTTACAATTACAGGGGTTCTTCCAGAAGATTTAAAAATCGCACCTATCACGACATCAGCACTAATCACAGCTTCTTCAATATAATTCTGTTGACTAACGGCGGTGTAAACTTTTCGTCCGAGGATGTATTCTAATCTTCTGAGTTTAGCTATATCTTCATCAATCACTTTAACATCTGCCCCTAAACCTAAAGCTGTAATGGCAGCATGAACGCCAGCATTACCTGCTCCTAATACCGTAACCACGGCCGGCGGCACCCCAGTGATTCCTCCTAACAACAACCCTTTTCCTCCGTTATTAACCGTTAACAACTCGGAGGCAATGAGTATGGAAGAGGCTCCGGCAATTTCACTCATCATTTGCAACATAGGAAACTCAGATTCTGAATTTCGAATAAATTCAAAGCCTATGGCGGTTATGTTTTTTTGAGTGAGCGTTTTAAGATAATCTGGTTTAATTGAGCCCAGATGTACCGCAGATAATAAGGTCTTTCCATCCTGCATCATTTGAAGTTCATCTGAGGATAGAGGGGTTATTTTTACAATTACATCACATTCTTTGTAAATCTCTGCTGATTCATACACAATCTGTGCTCCTACTTCTATGTAAGCACGATCTGAAAACTGAGCGGCTGCACCTGCATTATGTTCTATTAATACGGTATGTCCATTGAGCACCAAAACCCCTACGGCTTCCGGAATTAAAGAAACCCTATTTTCTTGCAAAGATTGTTCTTTGGGAACTCCGATTTTTAGTTGTGTTTTCCGAGTAGAAATTTTCTTTTCCAGGACCTGAGGATTTGCCCATGAAACGGGATGCAACATTTCTGGCATTTCGCTACTAGTAGTATGTGGATTCATGGTTTCAGTCCTTTAAGAATATCTAACTAATTTAACAAATCGTGCGTCATTTTCTGATTCAGAAATATATAAGCGATAATGATCTTTTGGCCACCAAGAGGTGATTTTTTCAGGCCATTCTACAAAACACCAAAACCCTGAAGTAAAATAATCATCTAGTCCTAAATCATGTGCATCTGCATTTGAATTTATTCTATACAAATCCAGATGATAAATAGGCCCAGCAGGAGAAGTATATTCCTGAATAATAGAAAAAGTGGGGCTGTTCACTAGAGAATCTACCCCTAGTTGCTTACAAATAGCTTTCACCAAAGTGGTTTTCCCAGCCCCTAAATCTCCAAAAAGGAGCATCACCCCGGGTTTTGGACAATTCGCCAGTATTTGGACTACCCCGTTTTCCAGTGTAGCCAACGTCATCCCGGATAGCTCCAACAGACATTGCATACGGTAAATTTACAAAATCCATAGGCTCCCTACATGCCTTTATTTTGGAACCAGCGTAATTAATGGAACAATCATCTCCTCCATACTAATACCTCCATGCTGAAATGTATCCCGATACATATTTACATAGTGGTTATAATTGTTTGGGTAGGCAAAAAAGTAATCTTCCGTAGTAAACACATATCGAGCACTAAGTCCCATTTTAGGTAAATGTAAATCGCTTGGATTTTTCACTGTCATTAAAAATCGAGATTCGTCATACCCAAGATTGCGCCCTTGTTTATACCTCAAATTGGTTGTCGTCGTTCTATCCCCAATAATTTTAACAGGATGCTGAACTCTTACTGTACCATGGTCTGAAGTAATGATGATTTTAACTTTTTTATCTTTTAGCTTTTTTAATATTTGTAGGAAAGGAGAATGCTCCAACCAAGAACGTGAAAGGGAACGATAAGCAGATTCATCAGGCGCTAATTCTCTAATCATATTCATTTCCGTTCGGCTATGCGAAAGCATATCAATGAAGTTGAATACAAAAGCATTTAAATCATTTTTAAGGTAGTCTAAAATAGTATCTGCCAATATTTTACTATCCTCATTAGAAACCACCTTTCGGTATTGATGTTTAATGGACAATCTCTTTCTTTGAAGATGTTCGGTTAACATTTCCCCTTCGTATAAATTTTTCCCTCCATCTTCATCGTCATCTTTCCAGTACTTAGGAAATCTTTCTGCAATTTGATCGGGATACATACCCGCAAAAATGGCATTACGTGCATATTGGGTGGCGGTTGGAAGAATTGCATAATACCAACTATCGTCTTGGATTGTGTAGTATTGTTCGATGATTTGTTCAAACACTTTCCATTGATCATACCTCAAACAATCAACGAGAATAAAAAACACGGATTCCTGTTCACCGGAAGTTACCACGGGAAAAACCTTGCGCCCCAACACATCTGGCGACAATATTGGAGCCTCGGTGTTTTTTCCGCTCATCCATTGAGGATAGGTTTTTTGAATAAACTTTGCAAAATGCCCATTGGCTTCCGCTTTTTGGCTAAACAAAATTTCTCTTAAGTCCTGGCTTTCATGTTTCTCAAGTTCAAGTTCCCAGTACACTAGTTTTCGATAGATTTCAGCCCAACCCGCAGCATCTGTATCATCAAAAAAAGAAAGACTAATTTTTCTAAAATCTTCCTGATAACTGGTTTGGGTTTTTTGTTCCACCAGGCGACGATTATCCAGAATCTTTTTGCAAGCCAACAATATCTGGTGAGGATTTACTGGTTTTATCAAATAATCCGCAATTTTCGACCCGATTGCATCTTCCATGATCCGCTCTTCTTCCGACTTGGTAATCATCACCACCGGAAGACTAGGTTTTTCCTGTTTTATTCGGCTCAGGGTTTCGATTCCAGAAATCCCCGACATATGTTCATCTAAGAACACTAGATCGAGGGATTCTTTTTTTACAACATCAAGGGCATCTAACCCATTGGTAACGGGTATAACTTTAAAGCCCTTTTGTTCGAGAAATAAAATCAGTGGCTTTAAGAGATCTATCTCATCATCAGCCCAAAGGATACGAGTTTCCTGCATATTGGATAATTATCACCCGAAAAGTTTAAATAGAGGGAGATGGTAAAATTGATCAATAATTAGGTGGTATAAAAAGGAATGATTAGAGAATAAAATGAAACATTATCCAAATCAGGGTTGCGTACCTTTGAATTCAGAAAAATGAAAACATTACCGAATAAAATTTTTAACGACCCAGTGCATGGTTTTATTGAAGTTCCTCGAGGAATTTTATTGGAATTAATTGATTCACCTGAATTTCAACGATTAAGAAGGATTCGACAATTAGCACTGACTTCCTTAATTTACCCGGGGGCATTACATACTCGATTTCATCATGCCTTAGGCGCCATGCATCTGATGAAGGAAGCTTTAATGGTACTTAAGGGGAAGGGAATAGAAATTCAAGAAGATGAATTTCTGGGAGCACAAATTGCCATCTTATTACATGATATTGGTCATGGTCCTTTTTCACATGCGCTTGAAAATGTGTTTTTACCGGGATGGTCTCATGAGGCAATGAGTATAAAATTGATGCATCAACTCAATAGAAAATATGAGGGTGCCCTATCGCTGGGAATTGAAATTTTTGAAAACAGATATTCACGTCCCTTTTTTCATCAACTGGTATCTGGACAACTCGATATGGACAGAATGGATTACCTCATGCGGGATTCCTATTTTACTGGGGTAGCTGAAGGTACGGTAGGAGCCGACCGAATTATTAAAACATTAATGGTAGTAAATGATCAACTGGTTGTAGAACAAAAAGGGATTTATTCGGTAGAAAAATTTATTATTGCCCGAAGACTAATGTACTGGCAGGTATATCTTCACAAAGCTGTAATCGCCGCGGAATATATGTTGATCAACATATTAATAAGAGCCAAGGAACTTTTTCAACAAGAACGATTAAATTGGTGTAATGAGCCCCTTTCTTATTTCTTTCAACCAACGGAGCATTTAGAAAATGCCGATGATAAAGATACGCTGACGTATTTCCTTCAATTAGATGATGAGGATATTTTATATGCAATTAAGCAATGGCAAAAGGATTCTGACCCAATATTGTCGAGGCTTTGCAAAGGATTATTAAATCGTCAATTGTTAAAAGTTAGGCTACAGAATGAACCGGTTCTGTCAGCTGAAATTGAAAAGGCCAAAGAGAACATCCCTACTTCTGATGCCCATTATTTATGCTTTACCGGAAGTGTAAGTAATCTTGCCTACTTGGGAGATAATAAAGAACCCATTGGAATAATGTCGAGAGAGGGAATTATTCAAAATTTAGCGCAAGCCTCCGACAGCTATAACATTGAAGTGCTTTCTTCATCCGTTAAGAAGTTCTTTTTTTGTGCTCCTGACCGGTTTTGGTGGAATAAAACGAACAATTAACCAAATACTTAAACAGGTTAACGCCTATCCTGTTATATTTGACCCTATCCATTGTAAGTGTAAGTCTATCCAATAATATGATTACAAGATTACTGCATTGGGGAATTATAGTTTTAAGTGTAAGCTTAAGCTTTTCCCTTTCGGCACAAACCGAAGAAAATAATGTGTCTGCTGGACAACCCACAGCATCTACATTAGAAACAGCACCACCTCCTGCTCGAATATGGCTTGTATATCAAGGAGGAGCGCGTTTTGCTGGTTTTGAAAGATTAAACACCTATTTGTTAAGGGCCAATTTAGATCCTTTGCCTATGCGTGCGCTTTATTCGAATAGCATCGAATTGTTATGGCAAAAGGATGTATACAGCGCTGGTTTACGTTGGGATAACAGCTCTTATTGTACTGATGCTGTATCTGGGAAATTAGGGAAGGAAATGCATACGCATTCTGGAATGGTTCAAATCGGCTATCAACCTGTTGCTTCTATCATAGATGGTATTCTAGGCGCAAATATGGTTCAATTGGAAGTATATGGAGGAACTGGTTTTTCCAGATTCCGGTATGAAACTTATGTTCAACCGAATCCAACTAATGAAATGTCATTAGATGACTATTTAGCCAATATTGCGCCTATCAGAAGTTCTTTTCAGTATAGAGCTTGGTTAGCGGGAGGAGGTCTTTCTGTAAACTGTACTCCAGAAGTAATGAATACCTGGGGAGGCATTAAAGTTTTGGTAGGAGTATATGCGGAATACTTTGGCCCCGTAAGCATGGGCAAATGGTATAGCGGATCCACTCAATTTACCAACCAGTTTAAATTTAATCCAACACGCTCACAGGTAGGATTTAGAGTAGGGGTTAACCTAGCTGACATTAAAGGGTAATTACTTTTTTACCTTTCAGAAAGGATACTCCTTTTCTGATATATTTATTCAGTTTCATAGCTATGAAGGGAAAGGTTGTTGTTTACGTTTCCCGTATGTAATTTTACGTTAAAGAGACCAAATTTATGGGTATAATCAGCGCAAGAAAAGACGAACGTAAACTGAATTTCATTCACAGGATGTATTACCCTGAGATATTCAAAGGGATGTGGTTTACCTTTCGGCACATGTTCAAAAAGAGTGTGACGGTTGAATATCCTGAGAAAAAGGAAATAATGTCATCCGAATTCAGAGGTCGGCCGGTATTGGTGGCTGAAGAAGGAAAAGAAAGATGTGTAGCCTGTGGATTATGTGCTCGTGCCTGTCCTCCTTTTGCAATTTCCATGCAGGCAGCCGAAACTTCCGATGTTAAGGAGCGATACCCTGCTGTTTTTGAAATTGACATGTTGCGTTGTATTTACTGTGGATTCTGTGAAGAAGTTTGTCCTGAAGAAGCCATTGTGATGAGCAAAGAATATGATTTTAACTTCCAACATCGTGCGGATGCGATCCATGGAAAAGATCGTTTATTGGTGGAAGCTACTCAATTGAAAGACAGATTAGATTTTTTACGCAAAAAGCGTAATCCTAATTTTGGTAAGATTTTTAATTTTTTACCCTCCAATAATCGTCATTCATTAAGAAACCGTGCCTGAGTCCAATAAGATTCATAGTACTACGGTTTTAGGCATACTACATCAAGGACAAGTAGTACTCGGTGCTGACGGTCAGGCTACTTTTGGGCAAGTAGTGATGAAGAGCAATGTAAAGAAGGTTAGGAAAATTGCGCAAGATCAAATTCTAACTGGATTTGCAGGTTCAACCGCAGATGCGTTTACCTTATTAGAAAGGTTTGAGGAAAAACTTAGTCAGCATGGTAACAACATGAAACGGGCATCTATTGAATTAGCCAGGGACTGGAGAAGCGACCGATACCTTAGACGATTGGAAGCTATGATGATTGTGATGAATGCTGAAGAAGGATTGGTAATCACCGGAGGTGGTGATGTTTTAGAACCTGATCATCAAATTTTGGCAATAGGTTCTGGGGCAATGTATGCCCAATCTGCTGCCCTTGCCTTAAAACGTAAAGCACCACATCTTACAGCTGAAGAAATAGTAAGAGAAAGTTTAGGCATAACTGCGGATATCTGTATCTATACCAATCATCAATTTGAAATTCTATCCCTTTAATGGGTGACCCACCCAAAATATATTCTTTAGAATGCCGCAAAGGCATAACCGGTATTGAAGAAGTTTGGGATCCTGCCCGAAAAAAATTTGTAACACTAACCCCAGAAGAGTGGGTTAGACAGCAGTTCATCCGAATGCTTAAAGATCAATATCAATATCCCTATTCTTTAATGGGGGTTGAAAAAGGACTTAAATATCATGCTCTACAAAAACGTACGGATCTCATTTGCTTTGATCGGCAAGGAAAGCCGGTTTTACTGGCTGAATTTAAACATCCGGAGGTTGCCTTAACAGAGGAGACCTATTTTCAAAGCGCGCTGTATATGCACTCTGTAGGCGCTTTATGGATAGTACTACATAATTTTAAAGAAACCCTGATTTGGAGAAAAGATGAATCGGGTGAGTTTATCGCAGCAAGTTCGATTCCGATTTTCAACGCCAGCTAAAGCCACCCCCACCGATGGTTAATCGAACATAGGGACTGAGATGAAAAATCCCTTCAGGTCCTTTTACCGTTCTTCCCTGGCTATCCTTCCAACGGGTACCAGAAATAAAAGTACCCCCACATCCAGCTTGAAGTCCTAACAACATCCCCCCATGTCCTCCTTCTGAAGAGGGAGGAATTAAAAAATACTGTAACGATCCTCCAAGATCAAAAGCAATTCCTCCTATCGAATAATCAGACTTTTCTTGAGGCTTTAAGGGATTGCGGCTATCAAACTCAACTGTATTTTGGATGGCTTCATTCGAAATCTTAACGGTTATTCCACTTCCTCCTACACCTAAATAAGGATAGAGAAACATTCTTTCTTTCACTTTAGATAGGTAACCAATGGTAAACATTCCACTACCCAAGGATACTTGACTGGTAATAGAATCTTTGGTTATTTCCGGAAATCCGGAATACAAACCATATCCCCCTAACATCCATCTTCCCAATAACCCAAATCCTCCTCCGCCTGCCTGAATACCATTGGGAGATAAGGTATAATTTGAAGTTAATAGTCGAGGTTTTTGTAAAAATTTCTCCAATTGAGGATTTAATATCCCACAACCACCTATCGTAAAATAACCAAAACCACCTCCCTTAACTGTCTTTGGAGAAGTTTGTCCATAGACCATCCCTTTCAGACTCCATAATGCCAATATCCAAAAGGAAATCAGGCGAATTCTCGACCAGAAATAAGTTATAAAGGAAGGATTGTCCATTAAAAACAAAAATACCCGAGATTTTTCAATTTCGGGTATCTAATTTAAGTGGGATGAAAGTATTATTTTAAGGCTGATAATAAATCAGCTACTGATGTTTCGGTTTTCTTAACTGTTTTAACACACTTTCCGGTTTTGTTAAACACATAAATCGAAGGTGCCTCACTATATCCAAAAAACTTATCAAACAAATAATCATTGTCTCTTAAGAAGTGAAAATTCTTTCCGATTTGGTTGGGGAAATATTTCCGTCCAAAAGCAGTGATGGCCTCAATGCTAGCAGGGAAGGCAACAAATACCACCTGAATAGCGGCGAACTTAGTAATTTCTTTTTGAATATATCCAGCTTGTTTTTGACAATGGTCACAATCGGGATCAAAATAAAAAACGATGGTGGGCGTGTTGGGTTTTAATTGAGCTTTGGTGAATTTTTTATTTCCCTGATCGTAAAAGTGAAAATCGGGAAGTTGAGTTATTGGAGCTTGAGCAAATACTCCGGAGAAGGAGAAAATCAGGAATAAAATTATTCCGGCAGACCTAAGGTTTTTCATACTGTGAAGTTTTTGAGGTGGCCAACAAATTTCCTGCCATTCATCGGATCAACCTTTAAAAAAGTGAAGTTTCTCCCGAATGGATTGCACTAAGTTGGCGGAAACCATCATACTTTTCAGTTTGTCTTTGACTAACTCTTTTAAGGACTTTTCAATTTCAACTTGTTCAAGGCAGTATTCACAGTTTTTTACCTTTTCCATGAATTCTTGGTCATTGATTACCTCTTTGTCTTGATCCAACATAGCCTGAAGCTTTAAGATGATTGCTTCACACTCAGCGTCAGAATAGGGGCTTCCCTGTTTTTTTATTCCAGCGTTTTTCATACTTTTTATTCAGCTTCTTTAGTTACTTTTTCAACACCCCAAGTGATATCTTGGTTATTTTCAAATTCATCCTCATTATTGTCTACTGCATACCCCATGTTACGGGCATATACAGCTAGTTTTTCTTTTAATAGTTTTCTAGCTCTATGCAAACGAGAACGAACAGTTCCTACCGGAATATCGGTGATCTTGGCAATTTCTTCGTAACTAAATTCTTCAATGTCGCAGAGGATAATTACAGTTTTAAAATCAACCGGCAAACTATTTAAGGCATTGGTAATTTCATCCCCAACTAGACTTCGAAATATTTTATCGCGAAGGTCAATAGAATCAGACCAAACTGCTTTTCCCGTGTTTAAAAAAACTTCGGCTTCTTCGTAATCAATTTGGGTAGGCTCTTTGGTGTTCTTCCGATAATTATTGATGAAGGAGTTTTTAAGGATTCGAAACAACCAGGCTTTGGCATTAGAACCTCGTTCAAAGGAAGTAATGAACCGATATGCCTTTAGATAAGTATCCTGTACTAAATCATTGGCATCGTCTTCATCATTGGTTAAACGATACGCAAAATGATATAAAGGCTTTATATGCACCATCATTTCTGATTCGAAGAATGCATCTGTGGCTTCTTTGGTTTCTTCTGTAATTGTAGGAAGGGCTTCGGCTTCTGGAATCATTTTTTCTTAGCTAATGGTGTCAATAAACTTTTGACGCTTTAACGCTTCGATTAGAAAAAGGTTTTGACAATTCACTTCTTTCTCATTTTCTTTTCGTGCCACCCGATGATAAATTCCATCACTGCCTAGTTTTCTGGCATTTACCGTATCTTGAAACATGATGGTAAGAATATGTTGAATCTGAAGTTTAACTTCCTCTTGTTCTACGGGATATAAAACCTCAACACGTCTATTTAAGTTCCTTTGCATCCAATCTGCACTCCCTATAAACAAACGGGTCTCCCCTTTACAATGGAATTCATATACCCGAGAATGTTCTAAGAAACGACCTACAATACTTTTCACGGTAATGTTTTCACTCACCTCTTTTACGCCCGGAATTAAACAACAAATCCCCCTAACAATCAAATCAACTTTAACGCCTTTGCGAGAGGCTTTGTATAAATACTGAATCATCTGTGGATCTACCAACGCATTCATAACAATGCGGATGTGTGAAGGCGTTTCCGAGGTATGATATCGAATACATTCATTTAGTTGCCGAACAAAACATTCTCTCAGATTAATGGGGGCTACAAATATTTTTCTCCATTTTTCCTGACGAGAATAACCGGTTAACATATTAAACAATTCGGATACATCTTTACCAATCTCTGGATTGCAAGTAAACACCCCGATATCTGTATAGATTCTGGACGTACGAACATTATAATTCCCCGTACTTAAATGTACATACCGAATAATTTCATCTCCTTCTTGGCGAACGACTAAACAAGTTTTGCAGTGGGTTTTTAATCCCATTAATCCGTAAACCACATTCACCCCTACTCTTTCCATTTCCTTTGCCCAAACAATATTGGTTTCTTCATCAAACCGAGCTTTCAATTCTATTAATGCCGTTACTTGTTTTCCTGCAGCTACGGCTTCTTTAAGCGCTTGAACGATGGGAGATTTCCCACTGGTTCTATATAAGGTAACCTTGATCGCCATAACTGATGGGTCTTTGGCCGCTTCTTGCACAAACTCAACCACCGGATGAAAAGAATCATAAGGAAGATGGATCATTAAATCTCCTTGACGAATAGCGCTAAAGATGTTTCCACTTTTTACGATACTTCTATGTAAGGCCGGCGTAAACGGAGGGTCCTTTAAATCTGAATAATCCAACTCCATTAAACTCATAAAAGCTGCGACATCCAGATATCCATTGATTTCATACACATCAGAATCTAACAGCCCGTTCATGTTCATTAAAAACTCTCGAGATTCAGGACTGGTTTTATGACTGATTTCTAATCGAATCACTGTGCCTAATCTTCTTTTTCTAAGCTCTCGTTCAATTTGTTTCAGTAAGTCATCGGCTTCTGCTTCTGACATATCCAAGTCGGCATTTCGGGTGATTCGAAATTCAGATACCCGAACGATTTTCATGTTGGGAAAGAGTAGATCTAGGTTTTCCTTAATCACCTGTTCCAACAACACAAAATCATTTCCCCGACGGGAACTGATGGGTATAAATCTGGGTAATACGTGAGGTACCGGAACTACCGCAATTCGGTTATCATTTCTTTTAAATGGGGCTTTTAATTCCACCATTAAATTCAATCCTAAGCTTCTCAGTTTAGGAAAGGGATGCCCGGAATCCACTGCCAGTGGCGTTATGACTGGAAATATCTTTTCTTTAAAATACTTCTTTACTTCCAACAGTTGTGGCTGAGAAAGCGTATTCACCGAACGCAGGCGAATTCCTTTTTTGCGCAATGCCGGAACTATATCTTCCATTAAACATTGGGCATGATTTTCCATAAGCGGATGTACTAAATCTGAAATGGCTTGTAATGCTTCTTTCGGTTTTAATCCATCGGCCGCAGGTTCATAAATATTGTTATGAATTTGTTCTTTTAATCCGGCAACACGAATCATAAAGAACTCATCTAAATTTGAAGAGAAGATAGATAAAAACTTCAGCCGTTCTAAAAGGGGATTACGTACATTTTGTGCTTCTTCTAATACTCGTTGATTAAAACGAATCCAACTGATTTCACGATTAATATAAAATTTAGGTAAGGCAAGAGAAACTGCCATAAACAGGAAGGGTAAGGCTTAACAATTAACGAAAGTTACGATTAATCGTATCAAATGTTATGAATCCTTCTTTCGCTTTTTGCGAGTCGTTTTTTCGACCGGTTTATTGGTAAATACTTTTAGATATTCTGGGCCATTAAAAAAACCTACTTGTCGTTGAATATGTGCTTTTCGTCTTAACACATATCCCGAAGGTTTGCCTGCATTCATTTTAATGGGATTGGGCAAGACGGCTGCTAACAGGGCTGCTTCCCCACCATTCAATTGTTTGGCAGATTTCCCAAAATGATATTGTGCAGCGGCTTCTGCGCCAAATACTAATGGACCTAATTCTGCAATATTCATATATACTTCTAGTATTCTTTTTTTAGGCCAGAAAGCTTCTATCAATACGGTAAATCCAACTTCTAATCCTTTGCGAATCCAAGATCGGCCGGGCCATAAGAATACATTTTTGGCTACTTGTTGGGATATGGTAGAGGCGCCTCGTTGTCGTTTGGATCGTTGATTATGTTCGATGGCTTTTTCGATGGCTTCAAAATCAAATCCGTTGTGTTCGGCAAAGAGTTGATCTTCGGAGGCAATAATGGCGATTGGAAATTGAAGAGAAATTTCTTCCCAAGAGGCCCAATCATATCTTAGTTTACTATTTTGAGCTGAAGGGGAAGTGATGGCTTCGATCGAACGAATTACCATTAATGGGGTAAAAGGAATTGGTATCCAACGGTAAAAAAAAACACCTGCTAACGAGAGTATTACTACTCCCATTAGCAGGCGTAAAGTCCAACGGAGAATACGTCGGATCATGCTGGTATTCGTAAATTAAGGTTGAGCAGTAGCTTCAACTTTTAACAGTTCCACTTCAAACACTAAGGTTGCTTGTGGACCAATTTTTTCTCCTGCTCCTTGATCTCCATAACCTAATCCCGGAGGAATTACCATTTCGAATTTATCTCCTTCTTTCATCAACAATAATCCTTCTTGCCATCCTGGAATCACTTGATTTAATGGAAACTTAGCGGGCTGACCTGTTTTCAAGTTGCTGTCGAATTCAGAACCATCGGTTAAACGACCAATGTAGTTTACAGATACTACGTCAGTTGGTTTAGGTGATTTTCCTTTTCCAGCTTTAATCACACGATACATTAAACCAGAAGCAGTTTTTTTAACCCCTTCTTTCTTTTCGTATTCTGCTTGAAACGCTGCACCATTGGCTGCATTTTGTTCGCCTTGTACGCCTTGTTGTGCTTTTTGACGATCGTTGGCTTGTGCGTTCATTCTTTCGCTCAGTGCCATTAATATTTCCCGGATTTGATCTGGGGTCATAGAAGCGGTAGAATCAATTCCATCCTGTAGCCCTTTTAATACGGCGGCAGTGTTCACCTCGATTTTTTGGGTGCGGAAACTAGAACCTATATTTACTCCGATAGCATAAGAAACAGAGTCCACTTGATTTTCGGGTTTCCCGGAAAATTTGCTTCCACCGTCGCAAGCGGTGAACAAGCTAATGAGTATCAGGGCAACCCCTGAAAGGGTAAGTATATTTTTCATAAGTATAAATGAAGCGACAAAGATAAAGGAAAGATGGATTGAGAAAAGAGTTACCCGAATACTATTTTATTCACACCGATCTCTTTTAATCATTATCCTAGAAATATGGAAAGAAACGGATTAAAATTGTGGGATGCTTTTGACAAAATTATTTTCCTATCCAGAAGGGATGATACAATCTGGACTAAAGTTATATTTTCTCAAAACATGATAGGCATGATTCCATTGGTTGCGCAAAAACCCAGGAGCACACCATAGGATACACAAGGGCTCAATTGCTCTGGCACCGGCAGCTTTGCCTATGTCTTCAGCCTCCCATCCAAATTGATCGAGGATATGTATGGCTTCATTTTTTGCCTCTGCTGAGTTTCCGCAAATAAACATGGTAGGCTTTGTTCCTCCAAAATCAGGATTTACCATAAAATGATTTCCCACACAGGAAAACGATTTTACAAAGTTTACTTTCGGAAATGCTTCCTGATAGGTTTCTAATAAGGAATGATTTAAAGTAGTGAAGAAAGGAAGAATCCCATCTTCCGGTGCTCGTTGTTCATCAATAGGATTGGTAGCATCTAATACCAACTTGCCATTTAAGCTGTCTTCCCCAATTTGTTGTAAAAGATGTAAACTCACATGTCCTTTGGTGGCCAATACTAATATCTCTCCAAAGGCAGCTGTCTCTGAAAACGAAGTGATTTTTACCTTCGGATTTTGTTCCTGCTATTCTGCTAATTTATCTGGATTGGAGGTTCCTAACTGCACTTCATATCCGTGTTTAACAAATCCCGCAGCTAATACTTTTCCGACTAAGCCGGATCCTAATACGCCTACTTTTTTCATGGTTTATGGTTAATGGGGTGAAATTCTGTGATCAAATTTATTCTCTACAAAAGAGAAAAATATTTATGCCAAAATACGGATTTCAATCGGACTGAAAACATCGGTCAGATTGATTATCCTAAAAATTTACACCTTTTCAACTTTTCAAAAATCTATGCTATTCACCGTTTATCAAAATCCTGTTATCCATACTCAGGATTTTATCTAATTTTAATTTACCCTTAACATTTGAATCCCTTCCCTATGACTTTCAAAATAAGTACGCTCATTTTTTTCCTATTCTGGACGATTTCCTTAACTGCCCAGGAAGCTAAACCCGCAAAAAACGGTAAACATAAATCCCATAAAAACGAAAGCACCACTCCGGCTGCTCCTCCGGCAAAGGAAAAGAAAACGCTTTCGATTGCCGATACTTTAAAAACCTTTAAGGCTTATCCCGGGTTGTTTTCTTTATACCAAGATACCATTAATGGTGCGGTGTTGATGCGAATCTCCTCCCAACAAATAGGCAAGGAATATATTTATTTTAGTCATACTTCGGATGGGGTATTACCTGCCGGACATTTTAGAGGAAGTTTCCGTTTTAATCGGATTGTTTCTTTACAACGCTATTATAATCGGGTGGAATGGGTGATGGAAAATACAGGATATTATTTTGATCCTCAAAATGCGATTAGCAAAGCAGCAGGAGCGAATATTAATCGTCCGGTTTTGGCGAGCTTAAAAATTATTAAAGAAGATCCGGCCTCCGGAGATTTATTGGTATTAGCAGATGGATTGTTCCTTTCTGAAAATCTGGATCCTGTTAAAAACACCCTTCCTCCAGGTCTTCCTCCAGGAAGTATGTTTGATCCGGGTAAGATGAGTAAGGATAAATCAAAATATAAATCTTTACGCAACTACCCTAACAATACTGATGTGGTTGTAGAATATGTTTATGAAAATGCTGCTCCTCAACAATCTGGTGGTAAAGAAGTAACCGATGCCAGAAATGTTACCCTTCAATTACAACATAGCTTAATTGAAATGCCCGATTCGGGTTATATTCCGAGAAGAGATGACCCCAGAGTAGGTTACTTTATGGATCAGGTGGAAGATATGACAACCACCCAAACGCCGAATTATAAAGATGTAATTCATCGTTGGCGCTTGCAGAAGAAAGAACCCAACGCGCGTATGTCGGAGCCGGTGCAACCCATTGTTTGGTGGATTGAAAACACAACCCCGCTTGAGTTTAGAGAAACCATTCGTCAAGCAGGTTTACAATGGAACATCGCCTTTGAAGCGGCAGGCTTTAAAAATGCTATTGAAATTAAGGAGCAGCCCGATACCGCCTCTTGGGATGCAGGAGACATTCGCTATAATGTGTTACGTTGGACATCCTCCCCAACGCCTCCCTTTGGTGGCTATGGCCCTAGCTTTGTAAATCCGAGAACAGGTGAAATCTTAGGGGCGGATATCATGTTGGAATATGTATTTATTACGAATCGTTTAGCACAAGAGAAATTGTTTGAAGTTGCCGGATTTCCCCACGACGAACATCTTCCTAGCGTTGATGATCCGTATGCTTGCTCATTAGGTTTACACCTACAACAAAGTTGTCGTTTTGGAGAAGTGGCTTTAGCTGCTGAGCCTTTAAGTGAAGCGATGAAAGGGGAATATCTTACCGCTTCTATCTATTATTTGGTATTACATGAAATGGGACATACCCTAGGCTTAATGCACAACATGCGCTCTAGTCAATTATGGAATCCTGACCAGTTACAGGACACAACCCTAACCCGTCCTGTGGGATTGATTGGTTCGGTGATGGATTATCCTACCCCGAATGTTTCTCCGAAAAAAGATAAACAAGGACAATTTTTTACCCATCGTCCGGGACCGTATGATATCTGGGCTATTCAATATGGATATATGGATATACCTGAAAATCCTGTGCAAGCTGAACAAATATTGCAAGCCCATCTGCAAAAGTCTAGTGACCCAAAATTAGCCTTTGGGAATGATGCAGATGATATGCGGAATGCTGGGAAAGCCAATGACCCCAGAGTAATGGTAAATGATCTTTCTTCAGATGCCATTCGATATGCGCAGGAAAGAATGGACTTGGTAAATACTTTATTGCCCAATATCAAAAAACGGTATTTGCAAGACGGAGATTCCTATCATGCCTTGCGAAATGCTTACGTATTGTTGACTGGAGAATATGCCAATTCGGCGCGTGTAATTAGCCGGTATATTGGTGGAGTTTACATTGAACGTGCCTATCCCGGACAATCGGTTACTACAACTCCTTATACACCTGTTTCGGAGGCAGATCAAAAGAGAGCCATGCAAATTATAGGGAAGTATGTATTAGCGCCTCAAGCTATGCCAGATCTTCGGGATTTGTATGCTTATCTACAACCCCAAAGAAGAGGATATAACGCTCCGTATAGTGGGGAAGATCCGAAATTACACGACAGGATGTTGGCGATTCAGCAAGAGATTTTCAATCATTTATTACATCCAGCTACGTTGAAAAGAATTACCAATGCGAGTTTATATGGGAATGTTTATACCGTAAATCGCATGTTGGATGATTTAACCCAACACATATTTATGGCAGATATGGGTGGATCGGTAAATACCTTCCGTCAGCAGTTGCAGGATGAATATGTTAGTGAATTAATTGAGGCTTATCAATCTGGGGCTACGGATAGGATTGCGAAGGCGCAAGTTTGGAATCAGTTAGATCAGATTCAGGCGAAGATGAAAGCCAATGTATCCGGAGATGCCATGACCCGTGCCCACCGTAAACATTTGGCGTTTCAGATTGAAAATTCCTTAGAAAAAGAGGAGTAATCTTAGAATATCTGAGTTATTCCCTGACGATTATTTTCGTTACCCTGAAAGGTTATCTCCGGTAGCAGTTTATCGGTTGTCAGATACCCGAGAAGGTCAAGCCAATTTATAGCCCCTGGAGTATTCCGGGGTTTTATACTGTGCAATTCGTCAGGAAGTTGAAGCATTACGATTTTTCGAAACCTTTATTCTATACCCACACAGCGACTTAAACTACGTCTGCGTTCTGCGAAGGGATTATTAATTCTAAGTTTTACGGATGGGAACTTCCTTTAAAGGAACTTGTTGTTAACGCAGCATGAAAAACCTTAAAAAGGAATTTTTACCCCAGAAAAATTGCGTTGTTTGTGGTAGACCCTTTACCTGGAGAAAAAAATGGAAAACCGTTTGGGAAGAGGTTAAATATTGCAGCGACAACTGCAGAATGCATAAAAACAAGCATTAAACCAGATACCCCGGAATTTATTTCATCGTTGGTTGCGCACAACGTTTTTGCTGAAGCAGAAAATGCTAATTACCATCCTGCTTTTTCAAGCGATTTAACTTTAATAAAATGATATTTCGCTCACCCCTCCCCCTGGGATAAGCATAAGCTAAGGGAGGCTCTTGGGTGGTGAACCAACCCTTTGTATAATTAAATTAATTTTCGACCAATCCTTAGCTTCTCCTTTAGATGGAACCAACTTGTTTCCCACTGGTTACTGAAATCGATTTGCATAAGGGGATGACCATTTCCTTAGTTTTTTTAGTTTCCCCCTTGGGGGGATACTAACAGTTTTATACTTTGTTGTAGGAGTTTTTTACCCGCAGGTGGGCGTAGACTAAGTATATGCAGACCGTAGGAGCTTATTACCATGAACCGGAATATGCACATCGCAAATCTGCAAACCGTTACCCATAAAATAATTATTTCTCCCCAATTCAATAAAAAATAAAAACCCCTACTGTTTAGGGGGTTTTTATTTAATTATAGGTATTCATCTCCCTATGCATAAAGAATACGAAGAATATCCTTTACATCAGGTTTTTTATTCTATAATAGGAACTAATCCTCTAAGCCCCATATCAACAACGGTATCACCGGCAAGAGGTTCATAATATCCATCCATATTAGCATCTTTCCATTCGAAGCTTTTATTGGTAGATAAAGAAGCGATAACCTTTACATCTTGAGTTTCATTACCGGTAATTACTAAAGGGGGATTAAACGCGGCGGTAACCACGCAGGAACCTTGAGGAATTGGAGAAGTAGCAAATATAGGATTGGGAACTGTAGTGGCTCCCGGAGGCGCTTGTCCAGAGGTCACTAACCATGGAGTCTCAAAAGCCCAATATCCTTGTGCTCGATTGGCATTTACCGTTAAAGTAGAATCTTTGATTTTGTGATTATGGATATAGGTATTAAATCCTACAAAGGAGGCTATTGTACCTGTAATCAAATTTGCTTGATACTTTAATAGAATCTGATAGTTCTGATAAGATAAAGATATCCGAAGATATTTATAAGTCCCAGCGGGAACAGATTTAATTGGTAGACTAAAAAACTCAGCCATGTTTGCACTGATCCGGGCACTATCAAAATTAATGGCAGTGCTACCCCCTAAAGTAGTTTCCGGCGCATGATATAAAACAGCACCTTGGCCTAATGGGGTATAGGGCTCGGGGCTTAATTCAATATAGTGAGCCGACATCCCATTAAACACAGGGCTTTGAGCAGAATGACCAGAAGGTAAAGCTGAGGGTTGTCCGATATTATTTAATCTTACCTGAGTAGAATCAAACTTAAATTTAAATACCATTCTGGCATTGCTGGTATTTGTGGTTCCAGAAGGAGTAGGTTGTTTATCATCTGGTTTACATCCCCATAAAACAAACATCCCGATTAAAAACAATCCCAGAAGATTTTTCATAAACTTAACTATTATAACAACTATTACAATTATTGACGAACCACTTTTCTTTCAGAGGTTCTGTTTCCAGCAATTACCCTCAAGAAATAAGTTCCTGGTGGAAGGTCATTGATGTCAATTAATTGGTCTCCTTTAGATGGAACGGTTTTAGAATAAATTTCTTGTGCGAGTGAATTAGTTAGAATTACCCGAACAGTTGATTCATCTCCTATATCCAAACGAACAGTAAACATCCCTGGATTCGGATTAGGGAATACTTCAAACTCTTGTTCGGTTAATTCTGAATCCGCTTTAGTCGTGATAATATTTACCACATGAGAAATGGTATCTGCACAAGGACCATTGGAAACGATTTGGGTAACGGTATAAGAACCTGCTGTAAGATAGATGTTAGTGGTGTTTTGAAGGATACTATTTCCCCCATCCCCAAAAGACCAAGCATAGTTAGTTGCTCCAACAGATATATCCGTAAAGGTTACCAACCCATTATTAACTACATAGGTGAAGCCCGCTTGAGGTTGAGGATAGGTTTGTAAAACAGTAGGTGCATTGGTAGTATCTGTACAACCACTGCTACTCACTTCAAGGTGATAACTACCTGGGGTAAGCGCCCAATACGTACTATTGGTTTGACCAGGAATTGCTACTCCATTTAACATCCATTGATAATTTCCCCCTCCAGAACCTGTAAGTAAAGTTGCAAACGTTCCGCAAATTGCTGGAGGAGTAGCTACAATATTAGCGGTAAGTCCAGAAGCAATGGATAATATTACTGGAATCGTGGTTGTATCAGGGCACCCGTTGCTAAATAGGATTAAGTCATAGTTTCCAGATGCGGTTGCATTATAAGAGGATGCAGTTGCCCCAAAAATATTAACCCCATTGAGCATCCATTGATAACCGGTTCCAACAGTAGTTGAGGATAAAAGAATACTTCCCGCCCCACAAATAACAGTAGTGGTTGGGGTATTAATACCTGCCGTTACTCCTCCTCCTACTACGATTAAATTATTATACGTTCTGGTATCATTTCCTCCAGGATTGGTTACGGTTAAACTCACGGTATAGGTTCCGGGAGTATTGTAAGTAACTACAGGATTTTGGGAGAATGAATTTGAGGGACTTGCCCCTGCTCCAAACGACCAAGACCATGAAGTAGGTGTATTGGTGGAGATATCTGTGAAGTTGATGGTTTGTCCTGGACAAATTAAAGTTTGAGAAGCCGTAAAGTCAGCCACTGGAGGGGCTTGATTGGATACTCCGGTAATATTAATATCATCTACATAGATATTTCCTCCATAATCACAGTAAGTCTCAAACTTAACAACTACTGTATTAGAAGGGATATAGGCAGAAAGATCAATATGTTGGTAACAAGTATCGTAATTTCCATTTAAGCACCAGTCATTGGTAGTGGAAGGAACATAATCTGTATTGGTGATGGTATTGGTAGCGGGTTGACTTCCTCTTTGAAATACCACATCGGTAAAGGTAACACCACAATCTGTTGATATTCTCACTAACAAGGAATCGGTATCAGCTGATGAACTTCTTCGATAAGAGTGTTTAAAGGCCAGGTTAACAGAATTATACTGAGAGAAGTCAAGTACTTTAGAGGCCATTCCATCTCTCTCTCCTACTGCATTATATGCCCACGTATTTACACGGGCGGAGCGGGTTCCAGAAGTATTTCCTGAAGTAGATAAGATTTCCCAGGTCAGGTTGTTATCTGGATTGGTAATATTCCATCCATTGGTGGAAAACTGATTAGACTCAAAATCTTCAATTAAGGGTAAGGGAGATCCTCCACTTCCTACTGTGATATGTGCAGTACGGAGGATGGTATCCTGACCTTGTCCGTTAATTGCGATTAGTTCTACATCATATACCCCGGCGGTGGCATAAGTAACAGTTGGATTTTGAGTAGTAGAAGTAGCCGGAGTTCCTCCCTGAAAAGTCCATTGCCAGGCAGTAGGAGAATTGGTAGAAATGTCGGTAAATGTCACACTACCTCCCACACAAATAGAGGTAGAACCGGCGACAAAATCAGCAACCGGAGGCATAGGGGTAACCACCAGGTCGGTTTCCCAAAGACCACGACCATAAGTCCCTGCCCTTAATTTACCGGAAGCCACATGAAACTCAAGATCCCTCACAATTACATTCGGCAACCCTGTATTAAATGCAGACCATGAGGTAGTGGCCGGATCAAAAACATATACGCCAACATCAGTACCAATATACAACTCTTCAGTAGTTCCGGGAATATATTCAACCGTATTACACGGTAGGTTGGGAAGATTATAAGTAATATTAACCCAAGTATTACCTCCATCGGTGGTACGGAAGATTTTATTGGCCGCAGAAAAACCAGAGAAGGTAACCCATACTCTATCTTTATTGGCGGGATCAACTTTGATGCAAGTAATAGATGCGGAGCCTGTAGGCAACCCAGCTGTAATATTGGTGGTATTACGCCACATACGATCTGACTTGGCAGAATATAAGACCGTATTGTCATTGGCAGACATGCCTAAGGCTACTAATTTTCCTGAACCTCCAGATAAAGAATGGGAAATACTCCATGCAGCTCCGGCATTGTTGGTTCTCCAAACATTATTATACCCTGCATATAAAGTATTATTGTTGGTAGGATCCTGGATATAAGGGGTAACCCAGCCTCCGGATTCGGTAATTCCATTAACGCCTTGTCCTGCTACTTGAGAGAAACTCCCTCCGCTATTCACTGACTTCCGAATATCACCGTAATATAAGGAGCCGTAAACGATTGAAGGTGTTGTATGATCTACAATGGTAACCATTCCATCTCCTCCGATTCTTTGACTCCAGGTACCGGATTGTAAACGATTGGTTCCGTTATCCTGAAAACCTGCCCAAACATTGGAAGGGTTAGTAACATTTTGGCTAATATCATACATCATAGAAATAGCTAATCCTGCTGAGATATCAGACCATGCAGTACCGGAGTTAGTGGTACGGAATAATCCACCATCATTCAATGAATAAATAATACTACCACTTCCGGGTTCAAATCGAATTCCATGAACATCGGCGTGTACATAGGGTTTTCCTCCTCCTCCATACCAGTGTGAATTCATAGTCCAACTAGTTCCTCCATTGGTAGAATGCCATTGATTCACGCCACCAATAATTATCCAGTTTGCATTAGTCGGAGAAGCGGCGACATATAAATCGTACCATCCCTGCCCACCAGCGTCGGTTCCGGTGGTATTCCAGCCTAACACATTGGGAGAAGTGGATTGAACTGTCCAGGTAGCTCCCCGGTCTGATGAACGACGAAGACTATGAAAGCCATTATCTGAAGATTTAGAACAGAGTGCATATACATAATTAGGATTGGCTGGGGTTACGGCTAATGCGATTCGATTTACTCCACTTACGGTAGCTGCCGTAGACCAGGTTGCCCCATTATCAATAGATCTGCGAATGGTTCCGGAGGAGGTAGCATATACGGTATCAGGATTGGTAGGACTAAAATCCAACGCTTTATGATCACCTGAGGTTTGCACCTGAGTCCAATTAGTTCCACCGTTGGTAGTTCTCCAAATGCCATTACTTGCGGCGGCAATTAAAATTTGAGGATTGGTGGGATGCATTAATAAGCGATTAACGGTTCTGGTTTGCGTAATATTCCAATTCAAACCTGTAGTATTCCAACTATTTCCTCCATCGGTTGACTTTAGAACCCCCACAGAATAGGTATCCGCAGCATCTCTATCACCCGTAGCAATATACATTTCTAAAGTATTGGCAGCATTAATTACTACATCAGAAATTCCTAAGGTGGGCAATTGATCTGTAAGGGGGGTCCAGGAAGCACCATAATTAGTAGATTTCCAAAGCCCTCCCGCAGGTGCTCCCACGAAGATAATCTGGTTATTACCGGGCATAAATTCGATACAAGCCAAACGACCCATTCCTCCTCCATTGGTAGGAATCGCATTCGTGGGGCCCATGGGTTGCCAGTTGGCAGTAGCTTGGGTTTGAAAACCTCCCCCATATGTTTGTTGCCATTGTTGAAATTCGTTCCAAGACTGTTGTGGATTAAAAAACTTGCCTGTCGGGTAAACTCTGGGTACCATAAAGTTTTCCCAGCGCTTGAATTGTTTCCATCCTTTTCCCTTTTCTATTGGGCGGTTTACCCAATAGTTTTCAAACTCGATTTGAATATCATAAAAGGTGGTATTGGTATCTGCAAGGTTGATGTTATTCATCCAAGGCTGAGCAAAGGCTACCTGAAAACTTAAAAGGAAACCTGCCAGTACAAGATAAGGAAAGGACTTAGTAATCATACGAAATAAGCTTTTAATATACCCGAAGATTTGAAAATAGAAATTTACAATTCTATTCTTCTCAAGTATAATCTCCAAATTTACCCATGATTGTATTAAGATAATAATGGTACTCTATTTATTGTTTATGAACAAATACATCAATGGTCAGTCTAACAGGTTGAATGGTAATTTTAGTTAATCAAAAAAAAATGCGTTCAGGGGTTGGAAAATCGAATAGAGAGGTTGTATCTTTGCAGTCCCTAACCGGATATTGCCCGGTCGTCTAAAGGCAGGACAGCGGGTTTTGGTCCCGTTAGTGGGGGTTCGAATCCTCCCTGGGCAACATATACATCATGGCCTCTCAGCTTAAAATATTTTCCGGAACCGCATCCGTTTATCTTTCGGAAAAAATTGCTGAGTTGTATGGCACACCACTCGGTGAAATAGTTGTATCTCGTTTTAGTGACGGGGAAATACAACCTTCTTTCAACGAATCCATTCGGGGTTGTGATCTATTTCTGATTCAATCCACCTTTGCCCCAGCAGATAATCTTATGGAGCTTCTCCTGATGATTGATGCTGCGCGCAGAGCTTCAGTTAAATCTATTAATGTGGTGACACCCTATTTCGGGTATGCACGACAAGATAGAAAAGACAAACCTCGGGTATCTATAGGTGCCCGATTAGTTGCAAACCTGATTACTGCTGCAGGAGCAGATCGTCTGATAACGATGGATCTGCATGCCGGGCAAATTCAGGGGTTCTTTGATATTCCGGTTGATCACCTTGATGCTTCAGCAGTATTTCTGCCTCACATTAGGGACCATGTTAAGTTAGAAAACCTAACCTTCGCTGCCCCAGATATGGGTGGAGTTGCCAGAGCTAGATATTATGCTCAACGACTTAAAGCTGACATGGTAGTTATTGATAAGCATAGAGAAAGAGCAAATCAAGTAGCGGCCATGCAAGTAATTGGGGAAGTGAAAGACAGAGATGTAATCTTGGTGGATGACCTCATTGATACTGCCGGCACTTTGTGCAAAGCAGCAGATGAATTAATGCTGAAAGGTGCCAAATCAGTTAATGCGTATGTTACCCATCCTATCCTTTCGGGACAGGCCCTACAAAGAATTCAGGATTCTGCACTTCAAGGGGTTTATGTAACTGACACGCTTCCGCTGAAAGAACAACATGAAAAAGTTCATGTAATCTCAATAGCACCTGTGTTCGCCAAAGCCTTCCGGAAAATCCATAATTTTGAGTCTATTAGTTCCTTATTTATCAATTAAATGAAAACGTTCGAAATAAGCGGTCAGGTTAGAGACCAAGTGGGAGCAACCCAAGCAAAAGCTACCCGTCATAATGGAATGGTTCCTGCCGTCATGTATGGAGAAGGGGAAAACTTACATTTCGACGTACCTACTTTGGTTCTTGAAAAACTTCTATCCTCCTCTGATACCCACTTAATTAAAGTGGACTTACAAGGAAAAACCCATACAGCTGTTTTACGGGAAGTTCAATATCATACCGTAAGTGATGAAATCATCCACATTGATTTATACGCTGTTAAAGAAAATAAACCATTCGAGGTTTCTCTTCCTATTTTGTTCCAAGGAACTTCTAAGGGAGTGTTGGCCGGTGGAACTTTAGTTAAAAAATTACGCTCCTTAAAAGTCGTAGGAACCATCGAAACCCTACCCGAAAGAGTAACCGTAGATATTTCTAATTTGGAATTGGGTAAAACCATTAAAGTTAAAGATATCAGTGTAGAAGGCATTACCATTCGTACTGCTAGTTCTGCTGCTATTGTTACCATAGATATTCCTAGAAGCCTAAGAGGAGATAAAGCCGCTGAAGCAACACCAGGCAAAAAATAATAGCTGGTACTGGGTGAAGGGAATTCCCTTAAATTGGAATTCTAAAACCTCTCCCTTTTCTGTATGAAATGGTTAATTGTAGGGTTGGGGAATCCTGGTGCTGAATATGCTCGAACAAGGCATAATATCGGCTTCCTATGGCTTGATTTTTTATCCCAACAATCCAAGGTTTCTTTTCAGCCTGTAAAGTATGGCGCGATGGCGCATTATACTTGGAAGGGCCGACAGGTACTGCTGCTCAAGCCAGATACTTATATGAATCTTAGTGGGAAAGCGGTTAGTTATCATCTTCAAAAAGAAAAAATCTCCTTACTTAATCTTATCGTTGCGACAGATGATATTGCCCTTCCTTTTGGCAAACTACGCTTAAAAGGAAAGGGATCCTCTGGTGGACATAACGGACTTAAAAATATATCCGAACTTCTTCAAACCGATGCTTATCCTCGATTAAGAATGGGCGTTGGAAACTCCTTTCCAAAAGGAAAACAAATTGATTATGTGCTTGGAGAATTTTCGTCGGGAGAATCTGCTCAACTTCCCATTTTATTCGAATGGTCAACAGAAGCGCTTTACATCGCCCTTCAACAAAACTTAGAAGTAGCTATGACCTGGCTTAATGGAAAACAATTAGCTGAATAAATATTACTTCGATTATTCTGCCACTTGAAATCCATCAAAAGGAATAAATACAAACCCAGCTTCTAAAGGGGTTACCAGAAAAAAACATGCATATTTATCTGCACGTTTCCAAGATTCCTTAAATACTAATATCCTATCTTGGGTTATTATATCTTTTTTTACTAATTCCTCCAATAAGGATACATTATAACTATAATTCAAGGATAAATGCTCTATAATCGGGATGGGTTTTCCTAAAGCTATTTCTTGAAGTTGCGCAATAAAAATAGGATATCTACTAATCCGCTCAGACCGGATTTCATCCGAAAGCTTGAACAAATATTCGTGTATTCGTTCAAAGTCTTCTTGCAAACGTGCCAATACAGGAGTGGGAGCATTATATTCTGTCGTTTCCATCTTTAATACAATAAATCCAGGTCTCCTTTCCCTTCACGGGTTATTTTGAACGTGCCATCGCCTTCAGTACAGTCAATAATAGTAGAGGAGAGAATTCCCCCATAACCTCCATCAATCACCATATCTACTATCTTATGGTATCGAGTATAGATTTCATCGGGGTCGGTAAGGAACTCCAACAATTTATCTTCTTCATCATGTAAACTCGCATTCACCATAGGAAAGCCTAATGCTTCCACCAAAGCCAAAGGAATAGGATGATCTGGGATTCTTATTCCTATCGTTTTTTTGTTGCCTTGAAAATATCTAGGGATTAATCCTGAAGCCGGGAAAATATAAGTATAAGGACCCGGTAAGGTCCGCTTCATCATTTTATAAATCGGGGTCTGTACCTGCAGGGTATATTGGGAAAGGTTACCCAAATCACTACAGATAATAGAAAAATTTGCCTTCTCAGGTTTAAGGTTTCGTATCCTACAGATTTTTTCAATAGCTTTCCGGTTTCTTAAATCACAGCCTAAACCATAAACAGTATCTGTGGGATATATAATAACCCCACCTTCTTCCAGACACTCCTTTACTTGTAAGATCAGTCGTTCCTGTGGATTCTCCGGATGGATGGTAATCCTCATATATCTTTCAAAATTACAAAAGTAAACGTATCTCCCTCAATCCCTTTTTACAGGCGGATAGATTGGGTAACTTAGTAAAGTGAAAGCACCCTTATTAAAGGTAGATGACCGTGGATTATGGTGCGAGGCCGGTGGTTTTTATATTGACCCTTGGAAGTCCGTATCGCGTGCAATTATTACCCATGCGCATAGTGATCATGCAAAACCAGGTTCCAGTCAATACCTATGCACCACTCGTGGGAAGGGAGTATTGCAGTGCCGTTTAGGAGCCTCGGCTAAAATTGAAAGCTTACCTTTTGGAGAATCGCTCAGTATTGGCGGGGTAAAAGTAAGCTTTCATCCTGCAGGACATATTCTGGGTTCTGCCCAAGTAAGGGTAGAATATAAAGGCGAGGTCTGGGTGGTAACAGGTGATTATAAACGAGAACCCGACAGAACTTGCGACCCTTTTGAAATTGTGAAATGTCACACCCTGATTACTGAATCTACTTTTGGAATGCCCATCTTTCGTTGGCCTACAGCCCATGAAGTTGCAGAGGATATCAAAAACTGGTGGATCCAGAATACGCAACAAAACTTACATTCTATTTTATTGGGATATAGTTTAGGGAAATCACAAAGGTTACTTTCCTATTTAGAATCAGGACCTTCGCCTATCTATTTACATCCCTCCGTCATTCCGTTAACGAAGGCTTACGAAAAGGAAGGAATTGACTTTCCGAAATATGCTCCAATCCCTAAAAACCCTTTGCCCGGAAGCTTAGTTATTGCACCCCCTGCTTTTCTTCAGTCCACCGATTTTCATCCGTTTGCAAATTCGACGCTTGCTTATGCCTCTGGATGGATGGCCGTAAAAAATCTTCGAAAACGACAACCAGCGGATAGAAGCTTTATAGTTTCTGATCATTGCGACTGGCCAAGCTTATTACTCACGATCAAAGAATGCGGTGCAGAACAAATTTTAGTAACCCATGGATATACTGCCACTTTCGTTAAATACCTTCGCTCTATTGGATATTCTGCAGATGAATTACATACCGCCTATTTAGGAGAAACCCATCCTATATCCAGTGAAACCGTTAAGCTGGAAATTAATCTATGATTACTTTTTGTAAATTATTCAAGGAATTAGAAGATTCCAGGAATGATTCAGAAAAAACATATTTATTAACACAATATTATAAATTAGCCTCCCCCGAAGACGCCGCCTGGGCAATATATTTATTTGGTGGAAATAAATTAAAAAAATTAATTAACACCAAACAATTATGGAGTTGGGCTAAAGAATATATTAATTACCCGGAATGGTTATTAGAAGAATCGTATAGTCAAGTTGGAGATTATGCTGAAACCATTAGTTTATTACTTGATACCAAAGAAAATCATATAAAGTATTCTTTGTCATTTTTTATTTCTAAGATATTGTTGCCTTTACAATATTGCACTGAAATTGAATTGAAGAATGAAATATATAAGTATTGGTCAACTTTAAGTAAAAATGAATTATTGGTTTTTAATAAATTAATTATTGGTGGATTAAAATCTCCAATATCAACATCGAATTTGTTCGAAGCCATTTCAATTCTATATAATATAAACGAGCATATTTTAATCTTAAGAGGGTTGAATAAAATTGCTCCTACTTCAGAAGATTTTCATAAAATTATCGAACCGGAAACAGAAGCAGAAAAACAATTAATCCCTTTTCCTTTTTATACAGAGTTACCTATATCCCAAGAAGAAATTAAAAACATGAATTTTGACCAATTATGGATTGAATGGAAATACGATAGCTTAAAGGTTCAACTAATTCGAAGAAATCTAAATACCTATATTTGGACAGAATCAGGAGAATTAATTAGTGGTTATTTTCCTGAATTGGAGGAAGCAGGAAACTCTTTACCCGACGGTACAGTAATAATAGGCACTCTACTTACTATAGAAAACAATCAGTTATTGCCGGTTAGCAATATTTTCCCTCGTATTCGTAAGCAGAAAAACAATTCGAAGGAACTACCCAAAACAAGTATTTTATTTATAATGGAAGATATTTTGGAATGGAAAAATGAAAGCACGAAAGATTATTCCTTTCAGGAAAGAATTAATATTATTCAAGATAATTTCAACTCGATTACTCCGCATTTTATATTACCGAATAGACTCCCCATTCAGGAATTAAATCAGTATTTAAGTTTGAAAAACAAAGCTAGAGAAAATCAGGCCATTGGTGTGAGGATACGTCATTTAGAAAACAACACTCTACTTAAAACTGACCATCATATTTCTTGGATTGACAAACCAGAATCTTTAAGCTTAACGGTTATTTTATTATATGCTCAAAGAGGGGAAGGAATAAATGCCGGCCATTTTAACCTTCTAACGTTTGGTATATTAAAAGATAATAATTGGGTTCCTGTTGCGAAAACACAAAATAATTTAACGAGTCAAGAACAAGCTCAAATTGATACTTTTGTTAAAACCAATACGATTGAAAAATTCGGACCTGTAAGAACCCTTCCCCCACAATTAGTATTTGAAATTCAATTTGATTCGATTCAAATTTCCAC
>RFSG01000070.1 GCA_009924095.1 Sphingobacteriia bacterium | reverse complement strand
CAATTAATAGAATCAATGATATCATATTGTGTCTGAATTATTAGATTTAGGTTTTTCTTTATCTGAAGATTTTAATTGCTTTATCCTTCTTCTTAAACTAAAAATAAATGCGAATAATACCAATGCACCCATTCCCCCGTACCGGGAAATATCGGGTAATTCCTTCCAATTTATTCCTAACCATATAAATACTGCCACCAGAGGAAGTAAAAAAATATATTCCATAGAAAATTTCATTCTTTTACTTTTAAAGTTCCTTTAATATGAAATATTTTATAGGTATTAAATCCGGAATTAGCTTCCATTCCTTCGCCCATTATAATTTCTTCTTTGGTAGAAATTTTAACAAATTTTTGAGTGGTAATAATATCTTTATCCCGATACCATAATAACTCCTCTGTTTCAAGGGTTGCGCCTTCTTTGTTGGTTACCACTACATTTCCTTTCGCCAAAGCAACCCCCGTATGTTGATTAATTCGGGCAGATCTGGCGGTTAATCTACTTTCTTCTTCTCCAGTTGATTTATGATAAGTGATTAGGGTAATTCCTCTATCCATTTCATATTCTGTTTGACCCTCTTTCCCTTTTTCAAGTGAATTTACTTCTTTCAAATAAGGAGCCATTAGTCTGGCAGTAACTGTCCCTGAATCGGTATATACATATGTTACATTAAAGGATTCTTGAATCGGAATACCTTTTTGCATATGTTGAAACACTTGTGTCTCTTCTGGAGTAGACTCACAAGCGAACAGAAAAAGGATTAAAACAAATAAGTAACCGGTTTTCAAGGGTAGATATCTGTAAAATTATCATTTTCCGCATTAGCTTTGGAGGAAAAACGATATGACTCCTTCCGCCGTTATACAAACCTTCCAACAAAAGGCCTTAGAACTTACCCCTCAAATCATTGCAATTAGGCGAGATTTACATGCTCACCCAGAACTTGCTTTTGAAGAAGTAAGAACTGCGGGGATTGTGGCCAATCGGCTAAACGAACTCGGCATCTCCCATACTACCGGAATTGCGAAAACAGGCGTGGTAGGAATCATTCAAGGAGAAACGGAAGGTCCCGTAATTGCGCTAAGAGCCGATATGGATGCGCTTCCAATCCTAGAACAAAACACGGATAAACCGTATTGTTCCCAACATCCGGGAATCATGCATGCTTGTGGCCATGATTTTCATACGGCTTCTCTTTTGGGTACGGCGGAAATTTTACAAGCGCATAAACATTTACTCAAAGGAAAGATTAAACTGATTTTTCAACCCTCCGAAGAAAAACTTCCGGGTGGTGCTTCGGTCATGATAAAGGAAGGGGTATTGCATAACCCTGAAGTTTCTCAAATCTTAGGTCAACATGTGATGCCCTTAATTCCTGCCGGAAAAGTAGGCATTCGCCAAGGACAATATATGGCTTCCACGGATGAAATTTATCTAACCATCAAAGGCAAAGGCGGACATGGAGCGCAACCCCATACCACCAAAGATCCAGTAATGATTATGGCGGGTTTGTTGGTGAATCTTCAACAAGTGGTAAGTCGAATTGCCGACCCCAGAACGCCTACGGTTCTAACCTTCGGAAAAATAATCGCTAATGGCGCCACGAATATTATCCCTGAAGAGGTTTATCTGGAAGGTACTTTTAGAACCTTTAATGAAGAATGGAGAACTGAAGCCCATGCCCGAATTACGGAAATCACCCACAGTTGGTGTAAATCCATGGGGGCAACTGCCGAGTTGGAAATTAAACGAGGATATCCGGTATTGTATAATGACCCCGCTTTAAGTATGAGAACCAGAGAGCAATTAATCGCTTACTTAGGAGAAGAAAATATAATTGATTTAGACCTCTGGACGGCAGCGGAAGATTTTGCCTATTACACCCAAAATATTCCCGGATGCTTCTATCGAATAGGTACTCGAAACGAAGCCAAAGGAATCATACATGGATTACACACCCCTAAGTTTGAAGTGGATGAATCTGCCTTATCCCTATCCACCGGATTAATGGCTTGGTTGGCGTACCAAGAAGGTTGGTCGGCTTAAGCGTGCAACAACGCTAACAAATAACGACCATATCCACTTTTGATCAATTTCTGGGCTTGTACTTCCAGTTGCTGATCATTGATAAAGCCCATTTGCCAAGCTACTTCCTCAATACACCCTATTTTCAAGCCCTGACGTTCTTCAATAATTTGAACAAAGTTAGAGGCTTGCAATAAAGAGTTATGGGTTCCGGTATCTAACCAAGCTGTACCTCTGCTGAGCACGGCTACCTTCAGTTTCCCTTCGGCCAAATACACTTTGTTCACGTCGGTGATTTCCAATTCTCCTCGGGGGGATGGCTTTAAAGCTGCCGCAATTTTTACTACTTCGTTATCATAAAAATAAATCCCCGGAACTGCATAATTAGATTTCGGAGCTAAGGGCTTTTCTTCTATGGATATTACTTTTCCTTCCGGATCAAATTCTACTACCCCATATCGTTCTGGATCTGAAACGTGATAGGCAAATACTACTCCGCCTACCGGATGGGTGCAATCTCTAAGGGTTTTGGATAAGCCCTGACCATAAAAAATATTGTCCCCTAAAATTAAGGAAACTTTATCCTGACCGATAAAATCTTTTCCAATAATAAAGGCTTGTGCTAATCCATCCGGAGAAGGTTGCACAGCATAGGTAAACTCTATTCCCAATTGTTTGCCATCGCCTAACAAATTTTGAAATCCGGGTAAATCTTGAGGAGTAGAGATGATTAATATCTCCCGAATACCTGCCATCATCAGCACCGAAAGCGGATAATAAATCATGGGTTTATCATACACCGGCATCATTTGTTTGCTCATAGCAATGGTTAGCGGGTGTAAGCGAGTGCCGGATCCACCGGCTAAAATAATTCCTTTCATAAGTGAATCGGTATAGCAGTAAAATTAAGGGATTGAGGGAAACCCCAACGTATAAAATTCAGGATTCCTTTTAAATCAGGTAAATTATTCCACCAATACTTATAATTATCAGTAGAATCAATAACCACGAGGTCGAACGATAAGCGGCAATTATCTTGTATTGAGGATGGGGAAAAAGCCATAACGGCAATACTGCAGCAACTCTGGAAAACATCCATGCCATTGCCATAGCAGGCAATCCTAAATAGGGAATACCCCACCAACTTAATCCTACCAAGGTTATCCAACCCGATAAAGAAGTAAGCACTAAAAATGAAGATCGGGGAGAGAAAAATTCTGGAAGGCTAGCGGAAATAAAAGCCAATCGGAATAAAAAGCCTGCTAAAATCCAAGGCATTAAAGAAATTAAGGGATGAAACACCGGAGGCAATAATACCATTACGCCAATGGCGGCACATGGGCCGGCGAGTAAGGTGCCCCAGGCTCCTTGACGAATCAACTGTTTCATCCCACGATCAGCAGATTCTCCTTGCTGCCAATCGTTATAGATATCGGGTTGATATTGATTTCTCAATGCCTGATATCCCATCTCACATATCGATAAAAATCCAACCGCATAACTCATCAACGCAACTGACTTTTCATCTAATAATATTCCAGTAATCCATCGATCTGATGCCAATACCAATTGTTGCAAAAACAAATAAGGAATCAGGGGTAGTACGTACTTCCAAAGTTGTAAACCCGATATCTTCGATGGATAATCCAGTTTAAAAATATACGGCAGACTTAAGGGAATAATAACACAAGCCATTCCTATTCCTCTTCCTGCCATCACCCCTTCAGGATCTGAAGAAATTATAAATAATCCGGCTAATGAACCTGCCACGGATCCAATCACATGTAAAACCGTATTGCGTAAATGCAGGGTTGCACTACCCTGTTGAATACAAACCGCTTGGTATAAACTTTCCGCAGAACTTAAGGATGCAATTACCCAAGCATACATCATTAATTCAAAACTGATCAACCCCATTGGGTTAGAAAATCCCATTAACAAAAGCAATGGAATGGCGCCCAACAAAGACAATCCCCCTACCGCGATATAAGCCGGACGGATGACTCCCTCACCCTGACTTACCCAAAATCGTCCGATGGCAGCAGAAAAAATCTGCCCGGATAATAATTGAAAAATTAATATTAAAGCTTGTACTAAACTTAATCTCCCCAGCGCTTCTGGAGATAAATACCAAGAGTAAATCGGCAATAATAACAATTGTGCCCCTGCAGGTAAAGCAGCGGAAATACTATATTTTCCGATGGATTTCCACCCCTTACCCATGTTGTTTCGAGCTATTTAATAAATAAAGTAAGTATTTTCTAATTTCCTGTTTGGGGGAAATTCCAGCCCCTCTTAATTTCGAATAGGCTTCCCATTGCACTCGATTTATTTCAGAAGGTCTTTTTAAATCTGACAATTGAATTCCGGCTGGATATTTTTCTAAAGGATAATACAATCCCTCAGCTTGGGATTCTACCGCAGGAAAATCCGGAAGTTGGGATTCAATCGTTATCACAGGTATATCTAATGCTAATGCAATTCCCAATAACGTGCTTCTGCATCCTCCAATACAAACCAAAGAAGACCAAAGATTTGCCAAGTCCCCTGAATAAATATTCTCGGCTGGATAAATAGCTCGTATCTCTGGTTTCGTGCGAGGATGACATCTAATCAAAACTGGATATTCTATATTTCTTATACTATATACAAATTTATCATATACTAATTTATAGTCTTCTGCTGTACAATTATTTCCACCGGGTAAAGAATTAAAATCTGTTTCAATATATAATATCTTATTTTTCTCCGTTTCGCTTGCAGTAGGTATTCTTTCTAGTTGAGGATCTCCTACTATTTTTATTTTTTCTGAAGGATAATGGTAAAACTTTTGAATAGATTCTGCTCCGCTTTTATTCTGGGCTAAATATAAATCACAACCAGTTAGATCAAAGGAGGTTCTATAAGCAACTGCTGTAGGGTTATTACCATAATTTTTTACTGCCCATAAATATTTCAGAATTTTTATCGAATATTTTTTGGGAAGACCTACCCCTAAATACAGGAATATTCTCAACCACTTCGAAAGACTTTTACTTTCTGAATTTATATCCCATCGTTGATGCAAACGCTGGGCCACTGCTGATGCAGGCATATCTCCATGCGCAAGCCAAACGGTAGGGATACCCCGATGATGCGCCATTACATTTAGTCCGACTTCATATATAGCAGTGACCGATCGAAAAATCAATATATCTGGACGAAATTTTTCTAATATCTGAGCTGGAGTATGAAAATCTTCCCAAGCTGGTTCACCAGGAAGAACATCAGATTTAAATCCTAGAAAAAACCATTCCCCTTCCTCCAATACAGCCGTTATTTTGGAATAAGTAGTATTACCCAATGCGGCAGGAAACAAACATAATATCCGGGGTTTCATAATCTTCAAAATAAGAGAATTCTCTCATGCAGATTTTGCCTCTTTTTAATTTAGGATAACCCCTCTGTTTCAAGGAGTTTACTGGGTTTTTATAAAAATCTGTTTTAAAAATGCGTAAAAATCTGAAGAAAGTTTCCCTGTTTATTATTTCAAAGGGAGTTTAGTTTGGGATATGATTTGGATTACCGATGAAGAACATGGTCCGATCCGGTTGTTAAAAAACATGGAGGAAGAAGACCGGCCCAGAGAAAAATTATTGCTCAGAGGGGTAGATGCCCTAACCGATGCGGAGCTGATTGCCCTATTGCTCAATACAGGTACTCGTGATACCTCAGCCTTAGACTTAGGTAGAATTCTATTAAAAAAATCAGCAGGTCTAAATGGCTTGGCCTCTTTATCTATTCCCGATTTAATGAAAATTAAAGGAATCGGAAAAGCCAAAGCCATCACGTTATCCGCAGCGTTTGAGCTTACTCGCCGCCGACAACGTCAACTCGATAAACCCCAAAGGGTGTTGGATTCAGCTTCTGCTGGAAAATATTTATTACCTCGATTACAAGACTTACAACAAGAAGTTTTTTATGTGTTATTCCTAAGTCGTAATCATAGTATTAAAGCAGAAAAAATGATGAGCATGGGAGGATTAACTTCTACTGTTGTGGATTTTCGATTAATCTTTAAAGAAGCCATTAGCAATTTATCCTCCGCCATTATTGTTGCCCATAATCATCCTTCGGGTTCCTTAGAACCTAGTAATGCAGATCGTGAACTTACCCGTAGATTAAAAGAAAGTGGTAAGATATTAGATATCCCTTTAATTGATCATATTATTATTGGCATGCAGGGATATTATAGTTTTGCAGATGAAGGAATGATTTAATATTTAAATTAAAAAGTTCTATAAAAAGGATGAGTTGCTAAACTTAATAATTCTTTATCTCCCTGTGAATCTCCATAAACATATATTTCAGAATATTGATTTAATAATTGTGGAATATGCAGAAGTATTCTTCTTAGTTTTTCTTTTCCGTAACAATTAGGGGTTATAAATTCACCGGTAAATAATTGTTTTTCAGTAGCCAATTTAGTAGCAATACATTCCACATTTTTTTCTTGACACCAAGGTTTAATCCATAATTCTGGTGAAGCAGAAACTACTATTATTCTATGTCCCTGTTGTTGATGCCAATTAAATTTTTCTATGGCTTCCGGACGTAACAGCGTAGGAATAATTTCTGAAACAAATTGCTCGGATTTTTTTTCTAATTCTTCAATCGTTTTTCCTTCTAAAAAATATTTTAATACCAAACTTTTTGCTACCTCATTTTTAATCCAATTTAATTTAAATCCTGCTATAATTGGACTTAATATTATAATTCCCCAATAATAATTTCGTTTCCCCGCATAAAATTTTAAAAAGGCAGGAAGACTATCGTTACGCGTTAAAGTGCCATCAAAATCAAATAAAGCCAGGGTTGCCATTAGAGTTTTAATTTTTTAAAAATAAATTCAGGTATTAATCGGATAATGGTCATAATAATTGCCCAAATGGGTTTTACATAAATAATCTCGGAGCCGGAAGAAAGATTTTTGATTACTGCTTTTGCAACTTGTTCAGGCGAAGCGGTTAAGCGTGGAGGAAGGGTAAGATGTTCTGTCATTTTAGAATAAACAAAACCCGGTTTAAGCGTAATTACCCGAATGCCCAAGGGATATAATCGGTTTCGAAGTCCGGATAAATAAGCAGTAAATCCGGCTTTCGCACTTCCATATAAATAATTACTGGCTCGACCCCTTTCACCTGCAACCGAACTAATACCGATGATGACTCCTGCTTTTTTTAATTGCATCTTTTCGGCTGCAATATTTAATAAAGAAACTGGACCCGTATAATTGCATTCGATAATATTTTCTACTTCCGCCCAATTTTTTTCTCCAAAGGGTTGATCCCCTAAATAGCCCACTGCACAAATGATTACCTCTGGAAAAACCGGAAGATTTTCATAAAATTCAGAATGCGTTGCATAAGCCCTTGCATCTAGGGTATGCAAGGTGACGGGCAGGGTATATTTTAATTTCAGGTCGGATGCAAAAGGCTCAAGTGCGGAAGGATCTCTGGCTGCCAATTGAAGGGCATACCCTTGCTGAGCGAGGGCACGGGCAATAGCTTGAGCGATACTTGAACCCGCGCCTAATAATAATGCAGTTTTCATTCTTCAAAGATAGGTTCCTAATACACAATACGAGTGTAATGACCGAAGTTATTCTTCAGGGAAGGCAAGTTTGTAATCCACGGATGCGAATGTGTAGTTCAGGAACACGAGTGTGTAGTTCAGGAACACGAGTGTGTAGTTCAAGGATGCAAGTGTGTAGTTCAGGAAGACGAGAGTGCACTCTAGAGAGAGTCTAATAAATTGGGTAAATAATGAGATTTACACCCATGTTACCCGGAAAGGGGAAGAAAAGGTATAGTGCCCTTTGGATGATTTGGATTTGTAACTGCGGGGGTATATTTTTAGAAGATGAAGCTACCCCAACGAATCCTAAATATTGGTTATGAATCTGTTAAAATGGAATACAAGGGATTCGGCCATAAGGAAAATATACGCAACAGGGGGTGAAAGTTCGCAAAGCGGGATGTTATGGGCAAGTTTAAGACGACACAGCGAACTGAGGCGAGAACCATCGTCAATTCGATTTGACAATTCTTGACAGTTAGGATTGAAAATGAAAAATAAAAATGGAGACCAGCGACCATTTTAAAAAAACGGGGCGACACCGAAAAGCCTAATGAGTAGGGATTTAAAATTTTAAAATGATGACTTATTCAATTATCAAAGAATCGACAATGTGGTCAACTGACTCATTAAAACAAAAGGTTGAAAAAATTCTTAATGAAAAAACAAAAGACGGTTACGAGGTTGTGACAGTAGCTTTTGGACTAAATATGTGGTGGATGCCAACAGCATTTATAACCTTGAGAAAATAGGAATTGACAATAAAACCAGCCCATAACAGCACCTACCCAAAAGTGGCGGTTCAGTGGTTAAATCAAGCTTTGTGCTTCTATCAAAGTTTGTGCTTGATTGACACTGAAGTGCTTCGAAATCGCCACCTTCGGGTAGCTGCAAAACGTTGGCAGTAAGTTTAGAAAGACAACTCCGTAAAAAAACTTGTTTCCTAATAAAGAAACTTTTATCTTTGCATAAACGTTTAACAAGCAGACACCAAAATTTAAAGTTGAGTTTTTAGAAGAAGCTTCAGAGTTCCTTGACAGTCTTGACGAGAAAGTAAGAGATAAAATCATTTACAATATCACAAAAGCAAGGTTTTCAAGTGACAAAGAACTTTTCAAAAAACTGACTGATGAAATTTGGGAGTTTAGAACACTGTTTAACAAGACGCATTATAGACTTTTCGCGTTTTGGGACAAATCAGAAAAAACCGACACAGTTGTAATTTCAACTCACGGACTGATTAAAAAAACAGATAAAACTCCGCAAGGTGACTTGAACAAAGCAGAACGTTTGAGAAAAAAATATTTTGAACTTAAAGACAAAAAGAAATGAAAAAGCAAGGATTAAAAACTTACAGCTTAGACGAAATTACCGACAAACATATCGGTAAACGTGGTACACCAAAGCGAGAAGCTTTTGAAAACGAGTTACGACTTGACTTGCTTGGTGAAGCAATCAGACAAGCACGCATTGAACGTAACTTGACTCAAGAAGAGCTTGGAAGACTTGTAGGCGTTCAAAAAGCCCAAATTTCAAAACTTGAAAACAGCCTGACAGACGCAAGATTTGAAACAATTATAAAAGTCTTTAAAGCACTTAACGCAAAGATAAATTTCAATGTAGAGTTGCTGAACCAGACAGTAAAACTAGCTTGACGACAGAAAGAAAACCTACTGCCAACACACGTTTGCCGCAATGGGGGCAGACGTGGTTAATTGAAGTTTTGTGCTTCTATCAACTTTTGTGGTTGGCTGACAGTTCATTTCTCCTAAATCCCCCACTGCGGCAAGCGTGGGAACGTTATCAGCAACCCTAACCGACCGACAGTACCAACCCAAACCGACAGTCCAAAAAATCAAAACACAAGCCAACCCTTCGCAAAATAAAAAGAGCTGCAAAGCCACCCACAAGCCAACCCACTTTTGCAGCACATTTTATTTTGCCCAACCGCACCAGTCCCACCAGACAGTATTTTACTAAACCAACAAATTTTTTCCCTACATTTGCATCGTGAAAAAAGTTTTGATACTCTTATTTAGTTTTTACTTGTTGGCTCTGGCTGTTATGCCGTGCAGCGACAAGGACGACTGTAAATATCAGAGTTCAGGACAATCTACTTTCGCAACTACCGACCACTCAGACCACGACACCGACACCGAAAATTGTTCGCCTTTTTGTATGTGTGCTTGCTGCGGACAATCCATCACCAACCTTTTTTACCCAACTGCTTTATACAATTTGACACCAGTTGCGGCTATGGACTTTCCTATTTACAACGCCTCTTTTGTTTCAGAGGTGTATTTGTCTATTTGGCAACCGCCAAAAATAAGTTAATGAATTTATGATGTTCCGCTTTCAGCGGAACAAAACAAAACTACTTACGGTGCTAACGCACCGCAAGTAATCGTGTATTCATTCATTTAACTGATTAAAATAATGTTAGACAAAATAATTGCATTCAGCATAAAAAATAAATTCATCATCGCATTGATGACACTTGCACTCATTGTTTGGGGAGTGTGGAGTGCAAGCAAACTGCCAATAGATGCAGTTCCCGACATCACCAACAATCAAGTGCAAATCATTACGGTTTGCCCAACCCTTGCAGGACAAGAGGTTGAACAGTTGGTAACTTATCCCATCGAACAAAGCATTGCCAACCTTCCCGACTTGGAAGAGTTGCGGAGCATTTCCCGTTTCGGGCTTTCGGTAATTACTGTTGTGTTTCACGACAAGGTGGATATCTACTTTGCCCGACAATTGATTAACGAACGACTAAAGGAAGCCGAAAGTAAAATCCCAAAAGGTGTAGGCTCACCCGAATTAGCACCAGTAAGCACTGGGTTGGGCGAAGTGTATCAATACATCATTCACCCAAAAAAGGGAAGTGAAAGCAAATACACGGCTATGGACTTGCGAACAATGCAAGACTGGATCGTTGCCCGACAACTATACGGCACGGCAGGAATTGCGGAAGTAAACAGCTTTGGCGGACAACTTAAACAATATGAAGTTGCGGTAAATCCCGACCGATTAGTTGCAATGGGAATAACCATTCCCGAAATTTTTACCGCATTAGAAAAGAACAACGAAAATACAGGTGGGGCATACATTGACAAAAAACCAAACGCCTATTTCATTCGTGGTGTGGGTTTGATTGGTTCGTTTGACGACATCAAAAACATTGTAGTAAAAACCAATCCAAACGGCATTCCTATACTTATTAAAGATGTTGCCGAAGTGCATTTGGGTAGTGCCGTGCGATACGGTGCTATGACATACAACGGTGAAGTGGACGCTGTAGGTGGAGTAGTAATGATGCTAAAAGGTGCTAATAGTGCCGATGTGGTTAGCCGAATTAAAGATAAAATGGCAACCATTCATAAATCATTGCCCAAAGATGTTGTCATAGAACCATATTTAGACAGAACAGATTTGGTAAACCGAGCCATAAGCACCGTAGAAAAAAACCTAATTGAAGGAGCATTAATAGTAATCTTCGTTTTGGTTTTATTTCTTGGAAACCTTCGTGCAGGGTTAATTGTAGCTTCTGCTATTCCATTATCAATGCTTTTTGCATTAGGTTTAATGAATGTATTTGACGTAAGTGCAAACCTTATGAGTTTGGGAGCAATTGACTTTGGTTTAATTGTGGACGGGGCTGTAATTATTGTAGAAGCCACTTTACACCAATTAGGAATGCGAAAAGCAATTGGCAAGCTAACACAGCAAGAAATGGACGAGGAAGTTTTTCAATCAGCTTCTAAAATCAGAAGCAGTGCAGCATTTGGAGAAATCATTATCCTTATCGTTTACATTCCTATTCTAACCCTTATTGGCATTGAAGGTAAAATGTTCGGCCCAATGGCTCAAACCGTTGGCTTTGCCATTTTCGGGGCATTGATTTTATCGCTTACCTATATTCCAATGATGTGTGCAGCGTTTTTACCAAAAAACATTTCGCACAAACAAACATGGAGTGATAGAATGATGAATTTCTTTCAAAGCATTTACGCCCCTCTTTTAGAAAAAGCCATCCGTTTCAAAAAAGTAATTGTAGGTGTAACCGTTGCGGTATTTGTAGTTTCCGTTTTACTCTTTTCAAGAATGGGCGGTGAGTTTATCCCAACCTTACAGGAAGGCGATTTTGCTTTTCATTGCATTTTACCACAAGGCACATCACTATCTCAAAGTTTGGAAACTTCAATGCAAGCATCAAGACTAATCAAAGAATTTGACGAGGTAAAAATGGTAGTTGGTAAAACAGGTGCAGCCGAAGTTCCCACCGACCCAATGCCACCCGAAGCCACAGATATGATGATAATTCTAAAGCCTCAAAAAGATTGGAAACGTGATATTTCTTACAATGAATTGGCAGAAGAATTTGAAGAAAGACTAAACACAATCCCTGGGGTATTCTTTGAAAAAAACCAACCTATTCAAATGCGGTTTAATGAACTAATGACAGGCATTCGCCAAGATGTTGCAGTAAAAATATTTGGCGAAAATATGGACACACTTTTAAGTTATGCCAATAAAGTAAACGCAGTTGTGCAAACTGTGAACGGTGCAACTGAACCAAGCGTTGAACGTGTGGCAGGTTTACCGCAAATCGTAATCAAATACAACCGTTCGCAAATTGCCAATTATGGATTGAACATCGAGGATATTAACCACATTGTAAGCACCGCTTTTGCAGGTGGTGGAGCAGGTGTAGTTTATGAAAACGAACGAAAATTTGATTTGGTGGTTCGCTTAGACAGCACACACCGAAACAACATTGACGATGTAAGCCATTTATATATCCCAACTGCCAACGGAACACAAATTCCATTATCTCAAGTAGCCGAAATAAAAATGGAATTGGGTCCTGCACAAATAAGTCGTGAAGATGGTAAACGCAGAATAGTTGTAGGTTTCAATATTTCGGGTAGAGATGTTGCAAGTGTAGTTACTGATATTCAAAAGGAATTGAACGAAAAAGTAAAATTACCCGAAGGATATTACTACACTTATGGAGGAACATTTGAAAATTTGCAAGCAGCATCAAAACGTTTGATGATTGCTTTGCCAGTTGCCTTAGCACTCATTTTTATGTTGCTATACTTCACGTTCGGTTCTGTAAAACAAGCAACCCTAATTTACACAGCAATCCCAATGAGTGCAATAGGTGGCGTTTTCGCTTTACTCATTCGTGATATGCCTTTCAGCATTTCGGCAGGTATCGGTTTTATTGCATTGTTTGGTGTAGCTGTCTTAAATGGTATTGTGCTAATTGGAACGTTTAACCAGTTAGAAAAAGATGGGATGATCAACATTTTTGAACGCATAAAAGAAGGAACTAAAATCCGATTGCGACCTGTGCTGATGACTGCCACCGTTGCATCTTTAGGATTTTTACCAATGGCACTTTCGCACGGTGCAGGTGCAGAAGTTCAAAAACCTTTGGCAACCGTTGTAATTGGCGGACTGATTACAGCAACATTCTTAACGCTGTTTGTTTTGCCTTTGCTTTATCTGATATTCTCTGGAAAAAGAAAAAACAATGTTTCGGCAACAACAGTTTTAGTTTTCGCCTTGCTCTCATTCAATGCGGCAAATGCTCAAACACCAACAACAAAAACAATCTCTGTTGAAGATGCAATCAGCACCGCATTGAAAAACAATTTAGGAATACAATCGCAAAATCTCAATGTGCAATCATCAACCACTTTGAAAAAATCGGTGTTTGAATTGCCAAAAACAAATGTCAATTTTCAGTTCGGGCAATACAATAGCATCAATCAGGATAAGGCATTTCAGGTTTCGCAAAGTATTCCGTTCCCTACTTATTTCACCGCAAAATCAGGTTTGTATAAAGCCGAATTGCAAAGTAGCGAATTGCGACAGCAAGCCACAGCAAGCGAAATAAAAGCACAGGTGCAATACTGGTTTTATCAGTTGCAGTATTTGCAAACGGCAAAAAAGCAGTTGCAATCATTAGACAGTTTGTATAACGATTTTGTAAGTGCAGCAGCCTTGCGATACAAAACAGGTGAAACTAATTTGTTGGAGAAAACCACAGCCGAAACCAAGCGGGGACAACTTTCGCTTTTACTCAAACAAAACGAAACAGAGTTTAGCACGGCTTACAATTCCCTGAAAACACTAATGAATACAAGCGAAGATTTTACAATAACTGTAAATCAAAATTTGCAACCACTTGTTTTAAGCAGTTCGTTTGACACAACCCTAATTGCAAACAACCCATCGTTAAAAGTATTGTATCAGCAAGCCGTAATTGCCGAGAAGAACAAGAAGGTTGAAACCGCATCCACGCTACCTGATTTCAATGTGGGTTATTTCAACCAGTCTTTAATCGGAACACAAACTGTAAACGGGTCAGATGTTTTTTTTGACGGCAGCAAACGGTTTCAGGGTTTTAATGTAGGCATCAGCATTCCAATTACTTTTTTCAGCAACGCTTCAAAAATAAAATCGCTTGACTACAAACAACAAGCATTGCAAAAAGAAGCCGACAACGGCAAATTGATTTTACAAACGCAACTGCAAAATGCGTTTCAGCAATACAATCAGAATTTGTCGCAATACAATTATTACAAATCAACCGCTTTGCCTAATGCTGAAATAATTATCAACACGGCAAAAGTTGGTTTCAATAGTGGCGACATTGGTTACATAGAGTATTTACAGGCATTGCAAACCGCTACCGATGTGCAGTTAAATTATCTGCAATCAATCAATCAATCAAATCAATCCATCATCAATATCAATTTCTTAATCAACAACTAAAATTCAGAAAAATGAAAAATATAATCTTCATAGCAGCCCTTGCAACATCAATAGTATTTGCATCCTGCAACAGCAATAAAACCGAAACGCACGGAGAAGAAACCGAGCATCACGATGA
>RFSG01000069.1 GCA_009924095.1 Sphingobacteriia bacterium | reverse complement strand
TTCCTGATTCCACTGCTTCTCTAAATATTCCTGGTATTTCGTAATACATTCTGATTTAGCTTCTTCAAATGACTTTCTACCTGCAGGAAGTTTTTCTTGATATACCTGAATCACATAATTTTTGTCGCGTTTGCGAATCACAGTCGGATGGGTAGGCACCTGATCGAACCAACCTTGTGGAACTTCTGGATTTTTTCTTTCCATAATTACCGGCTGAATTCTCAGATGCAAGGAAGATCCTTGATTTACTAAAGAATCAATTTCTTTATCGGTATAATTTGAATTTAAATAGGCATAAACGTTTGCCAAACGACTGGAATCCGTGGAACGATATTCTTTTATTTTAATCCGCTCTCCGGCGATGAAAGAATCTCTTCTGGATTCAAAAAATGTTTTGAGTCCAACCGTATCTTCCATTGCTTTTTTCCAAACTTTTTTCTCGGTCAGCGAAAACAATAAAATCCCATCGCGATATTCTTTTAGTAACTCCCGGTACTCTTGATATTTTTCAGGAAGACGTTGTTCTTCATATTTAAGGAGTTCAGCATTTAAGAAGCTTTCCAGATTTTTATGAACTGCCTCAGAAATAGTAGGCCCCTGGGTTTGTTCAGCTCTTAAGGTTTTATAATAAGGGAAAAAGTCTTTGAGGAGTATCACTTTTCTGGGAGAAAGTCCTAATTCCAATAAAGGCTGGGCATATAGACTTTCCCTTGTAGAGTCGGGGGTAAAACGACCAGAGGTATATTCTTTAGAGAGGGTGGCTATAAAACTTTCAATGGTTTTATTATTCCATTGCGGGGTATAGGATTTTTTAAGTTTAGCTAAAAACACTTCCTGAGGAAGATTACTTCTTTGATCTTTTTGCACTTTTTGTCGGTATTCCCCTTTAGATTCTTCAAACGATGGCAACGGATCAATTTCGGTTACTTTTAAAATATGCCATCCATAAGCAGTGGTAAAGGGTTGGCTCACTTCCCCTTTATTTAATTTACGTTTCCATTCTTCCATTTCAGGGAGCAAACGAGAAACCCCTAAATCTCCTCCACTTTTAGCTGTGGTTGGGTCATCAGAGAATTGTTGTGCCAAGGTGGCAAAGTCTTCTCCTTTTTTGGCTTTATCATACAACTCTTTAATCTTGGCGATTGCGGTAGCCGAATCTTTTGCGCTATAACTTTCTCCAACCCGAATGATGATATGGGCAGAATGAACAGTTCCTTTGGATTGATAACGATCAGTAACATACACCAAATGGTATCCGAATTGGGTACGCACCGGCATCGATACTTTTCCAACCGGGGTGGAAAAAGCGGCTTGTTCAAAGGGAAATACCATGTTAAAGGCTGAGAAGTATCCTAAATCTCCTCGGTTTTGAGTAACACTTGGATCTTGGGAATGTCTTACGGCCATATCTTCAAAGCGATAATTCATTTTTAATATAGAATCGCGAATGGCCATGATCTTTTGATAAATCATCAAAGTGTCGGCAGGAGTAGCATCTGGAGGAATGGTAAGCAACAAATGCGAGGCTTTAATCTGTATCTTACTTCTTTCGTAAGCCTCTTTAATAAGGGTATCCAAAACATTTTTTTCAACTAAATAGGGTTGCGCTAATTGTTTGCGATATCCTTCTAACTCCAGTTTAAAGGAGCCTACGGTATCCATGCCTAAACTTTCAGCATCCATAACTTTCCGTTTAAACTTTACATATAAGTCCAAATATTCTCTAATGTCAGAGGGGCTAGATTTTTTTGCTTTATCCCATCCTCCATTATTCTTTTGATATACATATTCAAAATCTCCCCGAGTAACTGTAACACTATCTGAGGTTGTTCCAAAACGCAACAGGGGAGTATTTAAGGCGGAAGAAGTAGAATTTTGGGCAAATAAACTTCCCAATAGAATTATTAATACCAAGGAAATTTGCTTCATACTTTTCAAAAAATTTTGATTCATTATCATCTAAACTAAGGCGCACGAAATTAGCAAAAAATGTGCAAGGAAAGAGAAAGGGGGAAACCTTAAATCCGTTTTATCATACGGATGATGTGCGCATCAGGTAAACGTTCAATTTCAATTTGATCCATTATTTTCTGAACCAACACTAACCCTAATCCTCCTTTTGCTCTCATTTTAATTTTTTCGGCCGCACTGGTTTGGGTAGGAATTGGGATAGGAAAAGGTTCTGCCGTGTCGGTAATTTCTACGGTAATTTGATTATGTATCGAAAGGATGGATATTTTTAATTGAAAAGGTTCTTTTCTTCCCCTTCCATGAATTATAGCATTGGCACAAACTTCGTCAACAGCAAGAATAATTTGATTGCTCGTAATGTCTTCCAATTCTGACAAATGCAATCGGATGAATTCCCGAATACATGGAAGACTTTCCCTATTGCAAAAAAAATCACGTGCGAACATTATACTTTAAGTCTTTCCAATGCTTCACTAGAGGTGGGGGTGATTTCTAATAATTGATCTAAGCCCAATAATTGAAAAACATTAAATACTCGTGGCTTTAAACCTGAAAACACCATCTTTCCTCCTTTTTCTGAAATTTCATCTTGATAAGATAAAAAGACGCCAATGCCCGCGGAAGAAATATATTCAACATTGGTAAAATCAAAATGTAGCCGATATTGACCTGATTTCATCAGTTGACTAAGTTGTTCATCTGCTTGAATGGAAGAATTCGCATCCAGGTCTCCTTCAAAAAATATTGAAATAAAAGTGTCGTTAACTTCGGTTCGATAGGGAGGCATAGAAATTCAATTGGGGTATAACGAATTTATAGGGGAAAGGTTACCGGGGATTTCGACGATCATTAAAGTAAGATCATCTTGATGAATCATTCCGGAGAAGCGTTCTACTTCAAGTAAGATTACACCAGAAAGTTGGGTAATAGAAAGGTGAATATTTTTTTGGATACAACTTTCTAATCTTTCATATCCAAACTCTTCTCCTTCCGTATTTCGGGATTCAACAATTCCATCAGTGTACATAAAAAATCTATCGCCGGGAGCTATATCTAGTTTACGGGGAAACAAATGTTCTCTATAATCCTCATTCCGCAGGATTCCCAGTCCCAGCCCTTTTTCTTCTAATCTTTCTAATTTTTTATTTTTTGCATCCCAAAAAAAAGTTGGACAATGACCGGCTCTAAAATGTTCTGCTTTTTGGTTGGGAATATCAATGCGTAAATATGCGGCGGTAATAAACATGCCTTTTCCTAAACAAGCAGATATTGATCGATTCAACATATCCATGAAAGAAATGCCGTCCATTCCAATTCTGCCCAACGCTTGAAAAATGCCTTTTAATTGCGCCATATACAGTGCAGCAGTAGTTCCTTTTCCACTTACATCTCCCATTAATATTCTAAATTGATGATCGCTCGATTCAATCACATCATAATAATCTCCGCCTATTTCTTCCGCCTGATGACTAACGGCATGAATATTCAATCGTACCTGATCAGGAAATGAACTGGGATACAATTTCGATTGCATCTGTTTGGCAATGGCTAATTGTTCCTGATATCTTTCAAATACAATTGCCTTGCGACTTAATTCCATATTGGATAATGCTAACGCAGCTTGATCTGCAAATGCGGTTAATACTCTCAAGTGATCGGAAGTATATCCTGAATTAATATTTTTTAGTAGAAAGGCTGCCCCAATTTTGGATTGATTGGTTTGAATGGGCAATACCAACATGGAACGAAACCTTCCTGATAAAGGGCCATCAATGTTTAGATTTTCTAAATAGTAATACTTTTTAGTATCTAAAACATAGGTACGATAATTTACTCCTTGGATTATTTGTTCAATTTCGTTGGGTTGAATTCCTTGACTCCAAACAATTTTTTTATTCGTTTCTAATTCTATCCAAACTGCACTAGATTCACTGCCTTTTAATAAAACATCGGCTAAGGTTCGAATGGTTGTTTCGCTGGCGCTGGTTTCCTCAATACTTTGATTTATTTTCCGAATGGAATGCATCTCTGTTAAACTATTTTCCAACAAAGAGGTGGTAGGTAAATTAAATAATAATACCAATACTGCATATAAGGTATAAATCATTATAAAAAAGGATACCATCCCCAATAAACTATATTTAAATATGAATAAATTTTGGAGAAGTTCGATAGGATCTTCAGTTATATATCCTTCAATAATTAAGAATAAAACAAATAAGACAAAAACACCAAACAATAATAGAAGCGCAACGATTTTTTCTTTAATGGATAAATACGCAACCCACCTAATATAGGTTGAAAAATAAATACAAAAAGCAAGGTTAATAATAAATAAAAAATATTTAAAATAGATGGGTATTAAAAAAGTGGTATCATGTTCAAAGATTAAAAGGATTGAAAATATCTGTAATATTTCGAATATTTTCCATAGTTGATATTTTATTTTGCTAGGGATATAAAAAATAATTCTTCGATAAGTATAAAACAAGGAAAACAAAAAGATAACAAAAAGATATAATCCAATACTTTTTCGAATAGCAAGAATTTGAAATTCAATAGGCGTATTAACAGTCCAAAGCGAAATACCAATTGCAATGCTTAATAATACTAATCCTGCGCCTCCTATTCCCAATATTGGGGTTAAAAGCGCTTTTAATTTTTGTTGAGGAGCAGCATTAAATCCTTGTCGGATTAATAAAAAGTTAGTAAATAAAAATACAAATAATACCAGGTCATTTACCAGTGTATTAAATAATGCAGAGGAATTTACATAAGGATGTGAATTGGTAGCATGCAAAGTTTCGGCTAACAGCATCACCCATGAGCCTACTCCAAGCAGAATTTGGAGTTGATATTTTCTAATGAACGCCAGCAATCAGTTTCTGGAATAATTTGGTGCTTCTTGCGTAATTTGAACATCATGCGGATGACTTTCCCGCAATCCTGCTTGTGTGATTCGAATCATTCGGGCTTCTTTTAATTTCTCTAAAGTTGCAGCCCCACAATATCCCATACTTGCGCGCAGTCCCCCAATTAATTGATACAAAACTTCTGAAACAGAGCCTTTAAATGCCACTCTTCCCACAATTCCTTCGGGCACAAGTTTATGAATATCTTCCTCCGCATCTTGAAAATATCGATCCTTGCTACCTTCTTTCATGGCTTCAATAGACCCCATACCTCTATACGACTTAAACTTTCTTCCTTCGTAAATAATCGTTTCCCCTGGACTTTCATCAGTGCCTGCAAAAAGGCCTCCTGCCATCACACAAGCAGCACCTGCTGCTAGGGCTTTAGGAATATCTCCTGTATGTTTAATCCCTCCATCTGCAATAACTGGAATGCCATAGGGCTTAGCTGCTTCGGCTGCCAGCATTACCGCGGTTAATTGAGGAACCCCAACACCTGCAATAATTCGAGTAGTACAAATACTTCCTGGCCCTACCCCAACTTTTACTGCATCTACCCCAGCTTCAATCAAGGCAAGTGTTCCTTCTCCGGTAGCTACATTTCCTCCGATCAATTGAAGATAGGGAAATTGCTTACGAATTTGTTTTATCATGTCTAGCACGCCTTTGGAATGCCCATGTGCAGTATCTACAATAATTGCATCTACCCCAGCTTTTTCTAACAAGGTAACTCGGTCTAAGGTATCTGGAGTTACTCCTACAGCAGCCCCAACTCTTAATCGCCCTAAATGGTCTTTACATGCATTTGGATAATCCCTTATTTTAAGAATATCTCTATAGGTAATTAATCCCACCAACTTCCCGATAGAATCTACGACAGGTAGTTTTTCAATTTTATGTTTTTTCAATACTGCTTCAGCTTCTTCCATGGTGGTGCCTTGTGGAACGGTTACCAATGGAGCAGGGGTCATTAAAGAGGCTACGGTTCTTTCGTCTAAATTTTGAAAGCGCAAATCCCGATTGGTTAAAATTCCCACTAAATGTCTTTGTTCATCAATAACCGGAATACCGCCTACTTTATATTCACTCATGATTTTTCCAGCCGAGGCTAAAGAATCATGCGGAGTTAAGGTAACCGGATCTTGAATCAATCCACTTTCTGACCGTTTCACTTTCCGCACTTGTTCTGCCTGGGCTTCAGCTGACATATTTTTATGTAAAATACCCATCCCCCCTTCTTGCGCCATAGCAATTGCCATTCGATACTCCGTTACGGTGTCCATGGCAGCACTTAAAATGGGAATATTAAGTTGTATGGAAGGGGTAAGCAACGTCCGGGTATCGGCATCCCGGGGTAAAGTTTCAGAAAAACCAGGAATCAATAATACATCATCGTAGGTTAGTCCTTCGTGAATCAAGCGGCCGGGTGCAAAGTGATTTTCCATGCACAAAATTAGGGGATTCCGGTTGAATCCTGATGAACTTAATTTACAGATTAATATGCCCTTCCCGAATTTCCTTGCATAAATTGTAAAAAGGCACGGTTCACTACCCTATTTCCTCCAGGCGTAGGATAGTTTCCAGAGAAATACCAATCCCCGATATGGTGGGGTATCGCTTTAGATAATTCTTCCAAGGGAAGATATACAACTTGTAACGAACCCTCGTAATCTAAAGGTTTTAACATCTGCGCAATTTTATCTGAAAGCTCCTTTTCTGTAAAGGGAGCATATAGTTTTTTTACATGATTCTCCAGATGGGATTTTCCTTGTTTTTCGGCTTCAACTATTTCTTGATATAAAGCTTCAAGCGTTTCAAACTGATTTCTTTCACGGGTTAATTCAACGGCAGCTTGAAAGGCAACAAAACGCCCGATTTGCGACATGTCAATGCCATAACAATCTGGGTATCGGATTTGAGGAGCAGCCGACACAATCACAATACCGGCGGGCTTAAGTCGCGCCAGCATTCTTAAAATGCTATTTCGTAAGGTGGTTCCTCTTACAATAGAATCATCTAAACAAACCAAGGTATCCTTTCCGGGTTTTAAGATTATTCCATAGGTTATATCATAAATATGAGTTACCAATTCATCGCGTTGCTGATCATCTGTGATGAAGGTTCTCAGCTTTGCATCTTTAATTACTGATTTCTCAACCCTCACCCGGGTTTGCCACATTTCTAGGTATGCTTCACGAGTAACAGGAAGTCTGTCGGTTTCCCATTGTTTCAGGCGTTTTTCTGCCAGGGTAGTTTCTAATCCTTTTACCATTCCAAAAAATGATGCTTCGGCGGTATTCGGGATATAAGAAAACACAGTATTATCTAAATCCTGATGCAAAGCCTCCAGCACGGCAGGCACAATTTTTTTTCCTAATGCTTTTCTTTCCGCATAAATATCAGGGTCATTTCCTCTGGAGAAGTAAATTCTTTCAAAAGAACAACTCGTTTTAGGACCCGCTTCCATAATACGCGTTTCTTGAATCTCCCCATCTGCCTTTATCCAAAGGATACTGGCTGGGGTTAGTTCTTGAATCGCATCCATTTCACAATTAAAGGTGGTAGCAATGGCAGCTCGTTCAGAGGCAACTACCACTACCTCCTCTGTTTGATACCACCATCCTGGGCGAATCCCATTGGGGTCGCGCAACACAAAAGCATCTCCAGTACCTAACACACCTCCCATTACATATCCACCATCCCACCGATTAACGGCCCTTTCCAGAATTTTAGGTAAATCTAAAAGGGTCGAAATCTTTAGACTAGATTCAAGCGTTAGGGTTCCTTCTGGCTGAATTATTTTTCTGAGTCTTTCATTCTCTTCTTCTAAAAAATGACCAATCCTTTCCATTACTGTTACCGTGTCGGCTTGATAAGGAGGATGTTGACCCATTTGTACTAACCGCTGAAACAACTCTTCTACATTGGTAAGATTAAAATTACCTGCCATTACCAAAGTTCGACTTCTCCAATTACTATGTCGAACAAAGGGATGGCAATAGTCAATTGAATTTCCCCCATGAGTTCCATATCTAAGGTGACCCATCATCACTTCTCCCAACCAAGGGTAATGGTTCATCGCTATTGCAGCATCTTCCGTAAGGGTTGGAAATTCTTGCAAAGTCTGATTCCAACTTTTTTGAACTTCCTTATATAATGACATCCAAGGGTCGGTTTGATTATTCCGAAGTCTATTCACAAATGGAGACCCGGGAAGACTATTCATTTTTATCACAGCGAGTCCCGCACCATCTTGCCCTCGATTATGCATCTTCTCCATGAGCAAATACATCTTCTGCAAACCCCATCGACTATTTCCATACTTCTCTTGATACCAGGATAGGGGTTTACGTAATCGAATTAGGCCTAACCCACATTCATGGTGAATTTCTTCTGTCATAATATAAAAACAAAATTAAGGAATATGAAGTGCCTTCTTGCGATAATAATATTGGAAGTAAGCGTGATAAAAAAATATGCTGACTCAAAAATTATAAATCAAATTTAATCCTCTCAAAGGAAGGTATCGAAAATAGGTTCTACCCCTTAAAGTAGGAATGAGATAGGGATATGAAGGTACAACCATCACCCCAACTCTTTCAGCAGCTAATTCAAATCCTGTTTCCGCTTGAAATGCAATTCTAGGTTTAAATTGAATTCGAATTCCGGTGGATAAATAAAAGCGAAAATCAGATAAGTTTAATCGAGTAGGAAGAACATTAGAGGTAGCTGTAGAATTTGTAGAGGGGGGATATAAGGCAAAAACCGTTTTTTTGGATCCCCCCATAAAGCCAAATCCAAACCAAGGATCTAAATAATGCCACATCCCTTTTTTCCAATCCATTGAAGAATTAATCGCTAGCACAATTCCTTTTTCGATAATCTCTCCTGAAAACGTTCCACAGGTTAAGCAAGGATTGGAAGGAAAAAACCAACCTTTATTTAAAGGAACTTTTGACCAGTCTAATTGTGAAAAATAGGCGCCGACCCTAAGGGTGAAAAATTCCTGCTTCCATCCTACAAATCCTGAAACTTGAGGATTCCATGCGACAGTTCCTCCGGTGATACGAGATGTAAACAATCCGTCATCTCCCAGCATTGATAAGGGATAAGGAGCATATTGACCAAATCCTATCCCTATTTCATGAGGCTTCCACCAGGCCCTTTCGTTCCCCTGTGCCCAAGATAAGGTGGGGCAAAATAAAACTATCAGGCAAAATATCTTGCAATAATATTTCATGTATTAATCAAAGATAAATGTCCTTTTGTTTTAACTACCCATACCTCTGCTGTAAATTTGAAAATGGAAGTAGAAATTGGAGAAAAAAAATTCAGGTTGATGATAACCGCGGATGAAATTGCTTTACGCGTAAATGAAATAGCGCAAAAAATAAATCAACAAGAATGGCCAGAACCCCCTTTGTTAATTTGTATTCTCAAGGGTTCTTTTATGTTTACGGCTGATTTAGTTAGAAGATTACAAATACCCCACTCCTTAGAATTTCTTCAACTTTCCTCCTATGCAAATAACTTAACTTCTTCAGGGGAGGTAAAAGGATTGGATTCATTTTCGGTATCTGTTCAAAATCGCCCTATTCTTATTTTGGAAGATATTGTAGATACTGGTTTAACCATTGAATCTTTAAGAAACCATTTATTGCATCAAGGCGTTGTTTCGGTTCATGTGGCTTGTTTATTATTTAAGCCTGGAAGTTTTAAAGGAAGTATTCTTCCAGAATTTTGTGGTCAATCTATCCCCGACAATTTTGTAATTGGATATGGAATGGATGTAGCCGAACAAGGGAGAAATCTTCCGGATATTTATGTATTGGAAAACGCTAATTAAGTTCTGGGCACTACTGATTTTCAGTAGCACCAGTTATCTGGGTTTTGCTCAAATGGTAGTTACCGATCATTCCTGTGATTGTGCTCAGGTTCCAGCAGGAAAAGTTTCAATGGTATTTACCGGGATTGTTAAAGAGGTAGGCACAAATCATGTGGGAGTAGGACTTAAAGTTACCGTTCAGACTTTATCCGTTTTTGCTGGGGAAGTAAGTCCCATTACAGTGGTATCCGGCGCCTATCCTGGAGAAAATTGCGGGGTTGATTTTGTAAAAGATAGTGTGTATTTATTTAAGGTAGATAAAAAACGAAGTCTTAAAACTTCTACCTGTTTGGGTACAAAATTATATTCAAAAGTTACGTCACAAGAATTAGCGGAACTGGGAAAAGGAAAAACAGCTGTATGGAATGAGCAAAAGTCGTTGCAAGGAATTTGGATGATAATTGTAGTTACTATAATCGGATTTATAATATTGTTGTTTATTATATTCCGCAAGCGAAAAAAAAGCTCAGCCTCTAAACCGATCTAACAAATCACTTAATAATAGGGCTTCCTCCTCGGTTAATTTATTAAATCTACCTTCTTGAATTTGGATAAATTCATTAACTTTTAGAAGCAGTGCCATACCCTCCTCTGTAATGGAAACGTTCACTTGTCTGCGGTCTTCTTTGCAGGGTTTCCGAACTACTAGTTTCTTGGCTTCAAGTTTATCTACCAATCGGGATGCATTCGACATTCGATCCAACATCCTTTCTTGAATAATAGCCACGGAGCCAGGTTCCGGATGGCGTCCTTTTAGTATTCTCAGTACATTAAATTGCTGAGGCGAAATATCAAACTCCCTTAATATGTGAGTTTGTTCTAATTGCAACCAACTGGAGGTAAATAAAATATTGATCGTTGCCTTTTGAAAGGCACTTGAAAATTTTTTTTGTTGGATCTCTTCTCCTATTTCCATTTAAATCTTTCCCCTAAAACATTAAACATAAAAATATAAATCTAATTCACCATCATATTTAATAATTAATTCTTTTCCTTCTCCTAGAAATCGTTTTGATTAGAAATATTCTGGCTTCCCATTTCTAATAATGCTTGTGTAATGGCAGGAAAAATTTGAGAAATTTCCATTCTCACCAACCCCATAGGAAGGATTCCTTTTTGGGCTAAGATTTCTCCTGCACGAGCATGCTGAATTACGCCCAACATCGCAGCTATATCTGATGCATACCCTTGCGCCAACCAACCCCCGATTAAGCCTGCAAGGATATCTCCACTTCCGGCTGACGACAAAACCGGATCACCCAAGGTACAAATTCCGGTATTTTCATTGGGGGATACAACCAAGGTTCCTGCCCCTTTTAATACCAATACACAAGGATGCTCTCTGACAAATTCCTCGGCATATTCCAGACGATTTTCTTGTAATTGCTGAACGGAAATATCTAACAAAGCGGCAAACTCTCCAGGATGAGGAGTGAGGATACAATCTGGAGTTAAAATGGGCAACTCATTTTTTAATGCATAAAGAGCATCGGCATCCATCACACATTTATGGGCTGACTTTTTCAGCATTTCCAAAAATGCTATCACTGCCATTTGAGTAGCAGGAGATCGCCCAATGCCTGGACCGATAACCCAGGATGCAGTATTAGAAACATACTTCTCAATATGATTTACATCTTCAATCGAAAATGCATTTTCTTCGGTTGTAGGAATTCCGATTGCCTCAGGAAGAAAACCATATAAAGCGGAAATATGGATTGCGGGCATTAAAACTCTAACCAATCCTGCTCCTGCTCGATAAGCTGCCTTAGCGGTTAAAAGAGGTGCGCCGGCCATATGATTATTTCCTCCAATCACCAATACAGATCCTGAGGTTCCTTTATGTCCATCAACGGGTCTTAATATTAGGTTTTCATAAAACCATTTACTATTCCCACAAAATCTATAGGTTGGATTGGATGTAGAAGGGGTAACTGGTAAACCAATATCTGCAATGATCACCTTCCCACAATATTTCGCAGCTGGATATACATAATGAGCAATTCTGGGATACCCAAAACTAATACTCATTTGAGCTTGAACTACTGGACCCTCTACAGCCCCTGAATCTGATGAAAGTCCAGAGGGAAGGTCTATGGCTACAACCTCTTGCCCACTTGTTGACCAATCTTTAATCCAAGTATGAAGGGGTTCTTTCAGTAGTCCTGTAAATCCAGTACCTGTTAAAGCATCTATCCCTATTGCCTTCAAATCCGGAATTGGGGGATGAGATAATTTCTCAAACGGCATCTGTTGTACTTGCTTCCATTGCCATGCTGCATCTCCAACCAATTGATCGGCAAAAGGACAAAATACTTCAACTGTAGCGCCTGATAGATATAACTTTCGGGCAACGGCCAATCCGTCTCCTCCATTGTTTCCGCCTCCACACCAAATTTGAAATTTCTGATTTGGGGTTAATTTCCCTTCCGCCTTTAAGGTTGCCACAACTGCCCCAGCCGCAAGCTCCATTAATTGAAGACTTGAAATCCCTAGTTGTTGAACTGCATATATATCACTTGCCTTAATTTGTGTTGCCAGAGGTATTTCTTTCATTTCTATATTATATCTACAATCTCCAGCCTAAATAAAATATTACTAAATATTTTCTGTCTTAAATATATCTGGGAGGGAAAAGTATAAACCTGCCAATAAACTTTGTGTTATTTCTGCAGGATTTTCTATCATTCCCATATGTCCAATATCTGCAAGGGTAATTACTTGTGCTTTGGTTGCTTCTTGAACCGCAGGGGAAACTTGTTGCCAAGGAATAATCATATCCCCTTTACCTAAAATAGCCGTAATGGGAAGAGATGCAGTTTTAATCCAGGATTGATAATCATTTCTATCTCTCATCATCTTCAAACACCGGAGTAGGGTTTCAGGAGCAGTATTGATTCCTCTTTGAAAGGATTCTTTAACTAGGGAAGGATATTGATCTGAAAATCCTTCTGCATAAAGATTGGTTTGTAACGCAGTGATAAAGGGTTGGTTTCCGTATTTTTCAATTGACTCCACATTACGATCTCTTTGAATTTTCTTTTCGTCGCTATCAGCAAAAGGGGTAGAATGAACCAATGCAAATCCACTCAAATGTTCAGGATATTTTGCAGCAAAAGCAAATGCCAAATACCCTCCCATGGAATGTCCTGCCAAATAAAAAGAATCTATCCCTAAACCTGTTAAAACTTCCCTCAACCAGGAAGCTAAATTGTCGAAATTGTTTAGGGATGCAGGGAAATCAGAGTCTCCATGACCGGGTAGGTCAAGGGTAATAATTTTTAAATTGTATTTCTGTAATTTTTGAACGCATTGGTTCCAAAGCGCTTGTGTTTCTGTAAACCCATGTAACAAAACCAAGGGATATCCTTTTCCAACGATTTGATAGGAAACAGAATAATCTTGAATCCTAAGGGTTTCAGGCATGGGGGATTATTCTATCCTTGCACTCAAACCTCTGTCCAATAATGCGAGGCAGCGGGGTTCAAGGCTATCTAAGGATCCTGATTTAACAGTGCACTTTCCTTTGTAATGTACAATCAAAGCGGATTGTTCTGCTTGTTGGTCATTATGCTGACAAACATCAATTAAGGAAGTAATTACCCAGTCGAATGTATTAACCTCATCGTTATACAAAATAAGGTCATAAATGGACTGATCAACTAATAAGGATTCGGGTTTTTCGAGTACGAGTTCTTTAAAATTCATTCCTTCGGGATACTTAACAAATATACAAAATATAGGGGTGTTCTTCCTCGGATATTATTCACAAATCCAGATAAAGTAGCTTATACTGTCTAAAATGCAACAGAAGCCCAAAGAATAATTGTTAAGCGTTCTTGCTTTGAATGGTTTGCGCTAACACTGATTCAAATACTCGTATGTCTTGTGCTCCTGAAATGGAATAAGTTTGGTCAAAAATAAAATGCGGTACGGCTCTAATTCCCAGTTTTGCGGCTTCGGCAATATCTTCTTGAATGCGGGAAGAATACAATGGATCTTCAAAAGCGGATTGAATAGTTGCTGCTTTCATTCCGGATTCTACCCCGAGGGTATATAACTCTTCTCTGTCAGCAATATTAATTCCTTCACAAAAATACGCATTGAACAAAGCCTCTTTTACTTCTCCTCCAACTCCTTCAGACTTGGCCAACTGAAGTAAACAATGGGCATCGAATGAATTGGCAACCACTGCTTGATAAAAATTAAAGGTAATTCCTACGGTAGCAGCAAGGTCTGTAACATATTGATGCATTTGGGTGGCATATTCTAAGGTCCATCCTTTCTCCTCTGCTAATTGTTCAAATACAGTTCTTAAGGTATTTGTTTTTAAATAGGGGTTCAATTGAAAACTCTTCCATTCAATCGATAGAGAGTCTTTCAAGGGGAATTGTTGAATTGCAAATTCCAATCTCCGTTTCCCGATATAACAAAAGGGACAAAGTATATCAGACCAAATCTGTATTTTCATATTTTCCAAGCATTACTCCTAAATACGCTATACACTTTAATTGAACAATTAAATTTAAGGGAATTATAGCGATTTGAATAATGGATTTAAGGAGATCCTCCAAACACCTAGAAATAGGATTACAATCACACTTACCTGAAAGGCATGGCATTCATTATGACCCTTTCCGATAGTAAACCCGCCCTGAACATAGGTGGAATTGAAAAATGAATTGAGAAACTTAAAAACCGGAAGCCTAACGATAAAAAGGCAACTTTTTTTATTAAACCTAACCGGTTTCAAACTCAAATAAACTTGTAGTGAAAAGCAAATTGATATATTATTTTGATACTACTTTAAAACACATCTGGCGAAAGGTCTGTAAACTCAAAATCCAGTTGCAAAAAATCCGATTTTTTCGGTAAAAGGTAGTTTTTTCACACCCGATAGCTATTGGGTCTGACGTTTTGCAGCT
>RFSG01000068.1 GCA_009924095.1 Sphingobacteriia bacterium | reverse complement strand
CTATGAAAATCCCGATCAAAATGCCGCACTTGAATAGCCACATCCATTTTCGGGTCGATAGCAGCCAATACACTTGCGGTGGCGCCAATTCCCCCAGATTCACTTCTGGCTACTTCCCCGAATAAATTGAGGTTTCTGATTACCCAATCCCAATCTAATCCATTTACAAAATTTGAATTACCTCCAAAATCATATTGCTGATAAGGTTTAGTTCCTTTCAAAATAGGCTTAGAAAATTCTTGTTGAAGAAATGAAGTTCCTATTGTAAAACTTTTGCCAACATATTCTACCCTACCACCGGCTGCTCTTTCAGTGATATTATTTCTGGTTTCCAACTCCCCGGGGGTTCTATGTAATCCCGATTGATTTAAGCTGGAGACTAAAATATCTTCTGAAGTAACTATTGAATCTCCAGCGGAAGCCGGGCTCAAATTAGCATCTACCCCTCTGATGCTTGCAAAACCGATGAGATTCACTCTACCGATGGCGTAGGCTGCTGCCCCACCCCGATAATAGGTAAATTCATTTATAGAAGTATAGGGTCTGATTCCAAAATTCGGTCGCTTTAGGGTTAAAATCACTTCCGAACTTTTTCCAAATCCGATCCCACCCGAAAGGACTAATCCTTGTCCATATTGAATGGTATAATCTCCGAGGGTCAGGCATTTTAAATTTTTATAATTCCGAATGGCTAAATGACCTGAAACAAAGTCATATCCATATTGATTATTATCGGGTTTCCAGGTAAACTTTTCACCAGCATCTTTTTCACCTACCATGCTGAAGCTAAAGTTTTGTCCATAGCGGGCTCTGAATCGGGTGAATGATCGAACCTGCCCTCCTAAATATCGGGTATTTAATTGTCCGCTGGAATTGGTATCGGGTGGCGTATACCCTTTCTGTTCTTCAATAATCGTAGAGTAACGCTGGGTTACTTCGAATTTCATCCCTTTCAACAATTCATGGACAGGCGGACCAGCAGGATGCTGAAAACGATTGGAGATATCATATTTAGAAATTTCTTCAACCTTTATATAGGGCCCTATGGCAGTAAAGATTTCAGGGGTAAAGCCTTCAATGGCTTGTAGTTCATAAATAGAAGTTAAAGGACCAAAATTTTGAATATGCGTAAATAAACGGGAGATTAATACATCCGTAAACCCTGGAATCGGACTTAAATCTTCTTTAGAGGCTTGATTTAAATTAAGGGGCTTACGTCTGAGATCTTGAAGATAATCGGTAAGGATAGTCCAATCTTGTTCACTATTTTGGTTATCAGACGTTGTCATGGCATCTTCAATCAGCAGATTTATTTCTGCATCCGCGGAGTCAGGAAGTTGGGCAAAAGCTAAATTCACCCCTCCTAACAACAACATAAAAAAAATAACCTTAGTTATCATTATTGGGAAGATTTATTTCCTGACTTTTTTTCAGTGGGCGGAGTGGTGGTGGGTTTTCCTGAGGAACTATTTTGAGGAGTTTTAGCAGGAGTTGCGGTATTAGAGGGTTTACTGGCAGGCGTGGTGGTGTTGGGATTTGATTTCTCCGGGGTCAAGGGTTGAGGTTTAACGTTGGGTGCCGTTTTCGGAGCAGCGGCACCTGATTTTGGAGTAGTGGAAGGTGTAGGGTTTGGAGCGGGTTTAACAACCGGTGCCGGGGTAACAGTTTTAGGCGACCCTAAATTTGGTGTTGGATTTGATTTAGACTTCCCTAAACGAACTGAAACCGATAAATGAGGGGAATACCCTAACCGTTCATGGTAGGTATTGGCAAAATCAATACTAAGGTTGGGTAATTTAAATCCAACCCCGGCTGCTAATTGAGAAGGGTAAGTAGTGTACCCTGCTCGAATACAAAATTGATTGATAAAATAATATTCAAACCCAGCATTAATCCCTAAGGCAAAATCCAAAGGTTTAACCGCATCCGCAGTTACTGCTATTTTTGAAGAGGGCTTATAACATACGCCTCCGCTTATCTGGGTAGGTAATCGTTCTTCTTGAACAGATCCTATTCTGGCTTGATTGGCATTTTGTACCCAAAAACCAACTGAAAACTTCTGTGAAACATCGGCAGTTAACCCCGGGTTAACGTAAAAAGCATTTGTTGTTCCGTATTGTGCAATAGCCAGATTCAATACGTTTACCTTGACGCCTAAATGAAGTACATCATACAATGTTGTAGCATAGGTTAACCCAATATTATTTTCTCTGTAGGAATCAAAACCAAAAGTTGAGAGAGAAATTCCGGCATGGTGAACCTCTTTAAAAGGTAAGGCTGCTCCGAAGGAAGCTGTATTTAATGTATTTACCAGATAGCTACTTTTCGCATACAATCCGCCTTCTGCCTGCTGGATTCCTGAAAGAGAAGCAGGATTAGCCCATAAAGACCAAACATCTCCTCTAAGGGCACTAAATCCTCCGCCCATTCCAATTCGCCGGGCTCCCGCTGGATTTTCGCCACCTGCCCAGGCAGCTGGTAAATGGGCTGCAAACAGGATAAAAATGAATATTCTTAAAAACATACACATGGTTATTGGATAAAATTAGTAACTCACAGGAGAAACCTTGAGGAGTTAACCAGAATTTTACCGTAAGTTAATTTGAAATAAATACTACCGAAAAAATCATAAATAGGTAGTAAACTAAAAATCAATCACAAACAGTAAGTTTTCCAGTAGGATAAACATTTCCTACTTCACTCGTTCCACATAACTGGCAGTGCGGGTATCTACTTTAATCTTTTCCCCTTGAGCGACAAATGAAGGTACTTTAATAATCGCTCCTGTTTCAAGGGTTGCCGGTTTAGTAACCGCATTTACTGTATCTCCTTTAACAGCGGGCTCAGTATAAGTTATTTCTAATTCCACAAAGACCGGAGCTTCAGCAGTTAAGGGTATTTCACTTTCAAAACTTACTTTGGCAATATCTCCTTCCTTCATAAACTTTGCGCCATCGCCAAACAATACTTCCGGAACCATAAATTGCTCGAAAGTTTCATTGTTCATACAGATTAAGTTGTCTCCTTCTTTGTAGAGATATTGTAATTCCAGATATTCAACACGCAACAATTCTACCTCTTCTCCAGAACGAAAACGATATTCTACGAGTTTACCAGTTTTTACGTTTCGCATTTTAGCCTGATAAAAGGCACGTAGATTACCAGGGGTACGATGTTGATATTCTACGATGGTAACAATTTCACCATTGAATTTAATCACAGACCCAACTTTAATGTCAGAGGTATTCGCCATAATAATTTTTTAGTAGGCGAAAATACGCAGCCTACAAGAGACCTGCAAGTCAGATCACAATTGCAGATACCGTAAAAATTCGTTTTTGATAGCTTCTTCTTGAAACTTTCCTTGATATGAGGCAGTAACTGTTGATGAGGTATGATCTTCAATCCCTCTGGAGGAAACACATAAATGGGTTGCATCAACAACCACAGCCACATCTGGGGTATTTAATATTCGGCTGATATAATTGGCAATTTGGGCAGTTAATCTTTCTTGCACTTGTGGGCGACGTGCAAAATATTTTACGACCCGATGAATCTTAGACAAACCAATTACATGACCCGTTGAATAATAAGCCACATGTACCTTGCCGACAATAGGAACAAAATGATGTTCACAGTTGGAGTACAAGGTAATATCCTTTTCTACCAGCATTTGATCATAGTTATATTTATTTTCAAACAGGGCGATTTTCGGTTCTTGTTCAGGATCTAAACCTGAGAATATTTCTTCTACGTACATTTTAGCCACCCGATACGGAGTACCGGATAAACTATCGTCGGTAAGATCTAACCCCAAGGTTAACATGATTTCTCTGAAGTGAGATTCAATTCTTTTTACTTTCTCGGCATTGCTTAACTCAAATGCATCCGGGCGTAAAGGGGTATCCATTGCACCAGAGGCATGTTGGTCTCCCATCTCAAGATATTTATCCAAAATAGATATTGACATGAATGAATTTACTAAAATTAATTAGGAAAGATTTTGAAGAAAATAAATTCTTATTCTCCCCGGTATTCAACAAAATTCCTTTCTGTCTCAAAAAGTTTCACAGCATACAACTTTCTGGTATCAGAATTTATTTCTCGAACTATCTGATGCCAAATTTCGAAGGCAAAATTTTCAGAAGAAGTGAGTTTTCCTTGCATAAAATCTACATCCAGGTTTAGGTTTTTATGATCCACCTTCGATAATATTTTTATATCGAGCAATTCTTTTAATTCTTTTAAATCCATTACATAGCCCGTATTTGGATTGGGCGTACCCACGATGGTAACTTCTAATACATAATTATGTCCGTGCCAGTTTACATTGCTACAGGGCCCAAAAACCTCTTGGTTTTTGGTTTCATCCCAGTTCGGGTTCCATAATTTATGGGCAGCATTAAAATGTACTTTCCGGGTGATGTAAATCTTCATCCTGAATTATTTTTCTTGTGCAACAAATAAAGAAAGAAAGGGATTCCCAATAAGGAAGTAATAATGCTAACCGGCAAACCTGCGGGGGGCAATAAGATTTTCGCCAGGGAATCGCAAGCCAATAAAAAGGTTCCTCCTAATATTGCAGCAAAAGGAAGAGCGTTTCTGTGTGAAGCCCCAAGCAAAGCTCTGGTAAAATGGGGAATCATTAATCCTACAAAACCTATCGGCCCGGTAAATGCGGTGGTTGCCCCTACGGTTAATGCAATTACCCATATTACTTCTTTCCGAAAGGTTTTCACTTTTAATCCTAAACCTGAAGCAGTATCTCCCCCTAAACTTAAAACATCTAACCGGGAGGAACGAATCCTGCCATAAATCAAACTGATGCCAAGACAAACCAGGGCTGTATACACACCTTCCCAAGAACTTCGATTAAAACTTCCTAAGGTCCAGAACATCACACTTCTCAATTGTAACTCATCGGAAAATTGATAAATGCAATAGCCGGTAAGGGCTGTAAACAAAGAAGAAACTGCTATTCCTGCCATTAATAAACCGAAGGGGTGTTGACCTCGAGAAAGCAGTAATACCAAAAATAAACTTGCCAAACTTCCGCCGAAGGCAATCAAGGGTAAAAACCAAATGGAATATAATCCTATAAATGGGATTATTCCTGTGGTGAGCAAGGTAACGCCAAATCCGGCTCCTGAAGAAACGCCCATTAAATAAGGATCCGCCAATGGATTATGCACCAAAGCTTGAATATAAAAGCCAGCCATACTTAACACCGCCCCTGCTAAAAATGCAGTAAATATTCTACTCAATCGAAAAGATAAAATTTGTTCCTGAACAACTGTTAAATTTCCATTGGTCCATGCCTCAACAATAGAAAGATATCCTCCCTCTAAAAGAGAAATGTTAAACACAATTATCGTTGTGAGTAATAATCCTATCCAAACAGTTGCTTTCAACTTCATGGATGAACCCCTGGATGTAAGATTTTTTGGAGTTCCTGCAAAGCAGTAAATGCTCTGGGTCCAGGTCTTAAAAAGACTGAGGGGTTTACCAGAATAATTCTTTTTTCTCTAACTGCTCTTAATTGAGATAAAGCTGGATAATGACTTAAAAATTCAGTCGCTTGACTGGGTTCTTCTGCAGGAATTAAAATAAAATCCGGATCCTGTTGTAAGATAAAATCCGCAGTGAGTTCTGGAAACGGTTGAGATAAACTTTCTGCAATATTCTTTGCACCCGCAAGGGTAAATATTTGTTGCATTAAACTTTTCCCGCCAAATGCCATAATTGGATTGCTATTTACAATGAGCAAAACTTTATAGGCGATTTGACCTTTTCCAAGTTCCTGCACTTGGGTTTGAATTTTTTGTAAACTATCTATTATTATTTCTGCTCGATCAGAGGTTTCGGTTATTTTTCCCAGCGATTTTATTTGACGTAAAATATCTTCTAAAGAATCTGTTTGTGCATACCAAACTGGAATATTCACCTGATGAAAGCGGGCAATTAAATCTTTAGGAAAAATATCCGCTGTAGCCAAAACCAGTTGAGGTTCAAATGCAATGATACCCTCAATATCCATTTCTGGATAAGTAATAATTTCAGGAATAGATTTAATTTCTTCAGGATAATCACAAGCTTGAGATCGGGCAACCCATACTTTTTGTGCCCCTAATAATGCCATCATTTCCGATAAAGCTGGACTTAAAGAAATAATCCGTTGGGGCGGATTATCTAAATGGATTTTTTGACCTATATCATCTTCCAAAGAAAGGGAGAGTAAAGGAATTTTTTCTTCGAGATTAGGATTGGTTGATCCAGAATTACATCCTATGCAGATTAACAAAAAACTTACTCCGAATCCGAAAAGAGTCGTCGAGATAAACCTGTTAATCCACAGGGTAGATTTGGAAAGATAGACCATCGAGTGTAAAATTACAGTTTAATGCTAAGGTAACAGGAATGAATGAAGCTCTCTTTTCGTATTATGATCAACCCCTACAAGGAAATCACCTACCGAGTAATCGGCTTAATGAGCTGATTAACAGTAATCGAATTGTAATTATTCATTTTCTTCGGCATTTAGGATGTTTATTTTGTAAACATACTGTAGATGAGTTTTACCGATTTCGTCAAGAAAATCCGAGCTTTCCGCCTGTTTATTTTGTTCATCAAAGTTCAATCGAAATTGGAGAGAAATTTTTTGATCAACATTATCCAGGTGCTGCACATATTTCCGACACCTCCTTAAATTTGTATCATTTATTTCATATTAAAAGAGCCAAACCTGCAAACTTATTAAATCCATTTATGTTATGGAAAGGAATGCAATTAACGCTTAAGGGGTATAGAAATAAATCCGGTTTTGGAGATGAATTATTATTGTCGGGTACTTTTTTATTTTTGGATGGAAAATTAATTTGGTCGCATTTAGCGAAAAATCCAGGCGATATTATTGATTGGAAAAAACTACCAGCTTAATTTTCCTTACTATTTATTATTCTTCTTATGCCTGTAAAAATTACCAAAAAATTCAGTTTTGAATCTGCTCATTACCTTCCCTTATTTCCAGAGGGGCATAAATGCAAGCGCTTACATGGTCATAGCTTTAAATTAGAAGTGAATCTAATCGGTGAAATAAATGAGCAAGGAGTAGTATTAGATTTTGGGGATATTAAAAAAATTGTGTCTCCTTTTGTAAATAAATTAGATCATTATTGTATAAATGAAATTGGATTGGCTGAACAAGATCCTTTGTTAAGTAATCCTACTTCAGAAAATCTTGCGAAATGGTTTTATTTACAATTAAAACCCCTTTTACCCTTATTGGAGAATATTCGGATTCAAGAAACTTGTACCAGTAGTTGCACCTATTCTCCAAATTAAATTCATTTAATACTTTTAAAAAACACCTTACTCACTAAAGGTCAACACTATATACACACAATTTAGTTTCGTGAGAAATATTTCATTTGTCTGGAACTTATTTGCCGTACAACTTTGTAATAGGATTTATATTAGATACCATGCCAGAAGCAATAATTGTAGGCGCAGGCCTGGGAGGGTTATCAACAGCCTTGCGTTTAAGCAATAAAGGATATTCAGTAACCCTTCTGGAAAAAGAAGATCGTGCCGGGGGAAGATTAAATATATTGGAACAAGAAGGATTTACCTTTGATATGGGTCCTTCTTTTTTTTCTATGTCCTATGAGTTCGATGAATTGTTTCAATCGGTAGGAATACCCAATCCCTTAGTATTAGATAAATTAAATCCAATTTATCAGATTTATTTTCGAAATAAATTAAATCCCATAAAATTATATACCGATATTGATTCTTTAGAAAAGGAATTTGATTTTGAACCTGACTTTAGAATTAAATATGAAAAATACATGAAAAAAGCGGGTCAGTTTTTTCATGATACGGAAGGCCCAATTATTAAACAAAATTTTGATTCGGTATTAGATTATTTTGCGCATTTCTTTCAAGTACCCTTACAACATACTCCGTATTTATTTAAATCCATGTGGAGTCATTTGGAAGATAGTTTTGAACAAGATCGCACACGAATTATATTTTCCTTGGTAGCTTTTTTCTTAGGCTCAACGCCATTTAAAACGCCTTCTATTTATTCCTTATTAAATTACACTGAATTAAAGAATGATGGATATTGGGCAGTTAAAGGTGGGATGTACACCATTGTGCGAGAAATCATCAGCATATTGGAAAGTAGAGGCGTAAAGTTTGTATATCAAACCGAAATAGTAGATATTAAATCAGAGGGTGAAAAAATTGTTGCCCTAATAGATCAAAAAGGAAATCAATGGAATTCGGATGTATATGTAATCAATAGTGATGCAGCCTATTTTAGAGGAAAAATATTAAAAAGAAATAAATTCACAGAAAAGAAATTAGATAATATGGATTGGACATTAGCGCCATTCACCATTTATCTGGGCATTAAAAATAAAGTACCCAATTTAATGCATCATAATTATTTCTTAGGGGATAATTTTCAGTCGTATGCAAGTAAAATATTTACTTCCTCGGTTCCTCCTGAAAAACCTTATTATTATGTAAATGCTTCTTCGAAATCAGATACCACTTGTGCACCTGAAGGAATGGAGAATATTTTCATTTTATGCCCGGTTCCGGATTTACGATTTAAAAAATCATGGCCTGAAAAAAATCAATTTGCGAAAGATATCATTCGTGATTTTGAAGAAAGAATAGGGTTTGAAATATTGGGAAATATCAAAACCAAAATAATTATGTCGCCTGAAGATTGGGCTCAAAAATTTAATTTATATAAAGGCTCTGGATTAGGACTAGCCCATGGAATGAATCAAGTGGGGGGCTTTAGACCTAAAAACTTTGATGAACAATTCAGTAATTTATTTTATGTAGGTGCTTCTACTACTCCAGGTACAGGATTGCCCATGGTGGTTATTTCTTCCCGTTTGGTAACAGAAAGAATTGAACAATCGTATGGAAAGATACCAGTCCGGTAATTATAAAATTGTTCGGAATATTACCCAACATTATTCTACCTCATTTTCATTGGGGATTTCGCTATTACCGTCAAAAACAAGAAATGCGATTTATGCGATTTATGCATTTGTAAGATATGCGGATGAAATTGTAGATACCCTGTATAATTACAATCCTAGTAAATTATTAATGGATTATCGCAATCAGGTAAATGAAGCCCTTGAAAATAAAATAAGTCATCATCCAGTATTAGATGCATTTCAGGATACAGTTCATAAATATCAAATTCCATTAGAATATATTGATGCATTTTTATATAGTATGGAAATGGATTTAACCGCTAAAGAATTTACAAAAAAAGAATTAGATCAATATATATATGGTTCCGCAGAAGTGGTTGGACTTATGTGTTTATATGTTTTTGAACCGGATAAAGAAAAAATTAAAAAATTAATTGAACCCGCAAGGGCATTAGGTTCAGCTTTTCAAAAAGTTAATTTTTTGAGAGATGTAAGTAGCGATTATTTAGAAAGAGGTAGAATATATTTTCCGAAAGAATATTATGGCAATGATTTTCGTTCAGATGAATGTAAAAAAAGATTTGAAGCGGAAATTGAATCGGACTTTGCCTTAGCCCTCACGGGTATCCAACAATTACCCGAAGTGATTAAAGTAGGGGTATATGCAGCTTTTTTGTTTTACAAAAAATTATTTAAAAAAATTCAAGGTCAACCGGCTGCTGAATTATTTAAAAGAAGATTTAGAATTAATAACTTTCAAAAATCATGGGTAGTATCCCGTTGTTTAGTGTACGACCGATTTTTATTATGATTACCAGATTTATTATTTTACTTTTTATTCTTTGGGGAATTGGTACGCCTTGTGTTTTCAGTAAAATCAGCGAAAGAGATTCCTTATTACGAGTTGCCAGTCAGTTGGAAAAAGTATTATTAAATCATCCCGCCGACCCTACCCATCAATTAGAATTAGGCAGAGTATATTTTTATTTAGCGGTGGATAATGAGGAATTCATTTCTAAAGGAGATCAACATTTTCGTAAAATGAATCAACATTCTCCCAATTTAAAGGGGGAAGCAAATATTTACTTGGCGGCACTACATGCCCTACGCGCTAAAAATGCGACTTGGCCAATGGATAAATGGAACCTTGCAAACAAAGCCTTATTGGATATGGATAAGATTGTAGAACGTTATCCAAATAATATTGAAATACGATTTATTAGGGCTTCTACTTGTTATTACCTTCCTTTCTTTTTTAATCGGAAAGATCAGGTTAAATCTGATTTTTTAATTCTTGTGAATCAACTTTCCACTAAAGAAAATAAATATCCAGTTTCCTTATTAAAAAGTATCTGCTTATTTATCATGAACAGTCAATACCTCGAAGCCCCATATTCTGCTTCTTTAAAAAATTATTTTAATTCTATTAAAGGATAATTTAATTTTATTTAGTATTCATTCAAAATGAATACCTGTATGAGGTAAAAAACCTGAAATGGTTTTGAGCATAATTAATCTAAATTCAGGATTTTCTTTAAATAATACCTCGTGTTTCAATTTACTTAATTTCCAATAATAGGAGGTTTGATTAAATATTGCAGTTCTGGAAAAAGGCAAATGGGCATAAATTTCTTGGAGACCCAGAAAGGCACCCGGTTGAAAATTAATTTCAGAATGACCTTCTTTTTTTGCAACAATTTCTCCGGCTTCTAATAAAAAAATAAAGGTTACGGGATCCTTTGCCGTAAATAAAACTTCCCCTACCCTACCCAGGCAGAAGGTTCCGTACTTCCGCATCATTTGATCAAAATACATAAGGGAGGGATAAAAGAAAATTAATAACACAAAAAAAGGGACAGAAAGTCCCTAATAAAATGATAATTATCAACCTTTCCGATGAGATCGCACATTAATCATACATATGACTAATTTTCAATAGTTTATCCGCATCGATTATGGTAATTGCAGAACCTTGTGTGGCAACCAATCCTTCTTCTTTAAATTCGGATAAGAATCGAATGGCGGTTTCTTTGGCAGTTCCTACCAAACTGGCCAAATCATCTCGAGTTAGGGAAATGGTAAATGGAGTTTGTTCATTATTCCCATACACTTTAAGCAATAACAATAAGGCTTCTGCCAATCGTTCGCGAACGGGTTTTAAGGCAAGTTGAGCTAAAGCAGATTCCGCATCTCCTAAGGCATAGGATAACATCTTAATCATATCTTTTGCTACTAAATAATTATTAGATAATAATCGGTTGAAGTCTTCCGCGGCGATAAAACAAACCTGGGTATCTTCTAAGGCAATAGCTGATCCTGAGTATCTAGTATCCGACATCAAAGCTCTATATCCTAAGGTATCGCCGGGTTTTGCCAAACGAATAATTTGTTCTTTCCCATCACTGCCCAACTTAGAAATTTTTACTTTTCCTTCGTTTAAACAAAAAACACCAAATGCTTTATTTCCTTCCTGAAAAATCATTTGACCTCGTTTGTAATAGGAACAAGATTTATTCGCAGAAATAGCGTTTAATTCATGAACTGCACAATGTGTAAAAATGCTTTCACTTTTACAATGACAAGTTTCACATTCAGGATAGGTAGATTTCATAAAGGGGGAATATGCAATCACCCCTAAATTACAATAAGTATCAGACGTGTTAAGCAAAAAAAAATCCGGACTCTTTTCAAAGGATCCGGAAAAATGATATAAATTAAGATTATCGGGTTGCAGCGATATTCACATCTAATTCAAAATCGTTTGAAATGGCTTTGTCGCCCAATCCTTCGAAGAAGGAAGCCGAACCATAACGAATATCATATTGCGTGCGATCAATTTTTACTTTAGCAATCGCTACTAAATTTTTGTCGGTTACTTTTACCGTAGCAGGGAAAGTAATGTCTTTGGTAATTCCTTTGATGGTTAAACGACCTTTGATATCATATTTATCTCCAGTGGTTTTAGTACCTGAAACAATTTCCAATAAAGCGGTTGGATGTTTAGCAGTTGAGAAAAAATCATCGGATTTTAAATGTTCGATTAATTTTTGATTGTAGGTTTGATCTGTTAAATCAGCACAGGTTACAGAGGATAAATCAATTTCAAATTTTCCGCCTGAAATTTTAGTACCGTCAACAGAAACAGTACCACTTTTTAAGGCAACGGTTCCGTTATGTTCCCCGGTAACTTTACGACCTACCCATTTGATAGAACTTTTATCGGTTGAAGCTTTGTATTCAACACCAGAATTCGGGCGAACGAAGGTAAAGCCCAATAACATTGCCACACCAACGAAGGCTGTGGTAAAAACAAGAGAAGTTGATTTCATAATTTTTAGATTAATGGATAAAACTAAATGTATATACATATATTTGAAAGTAAAAATTGCATATGACCACATTAAAAAACATATAATATTCTATATCAAGGATTTATTTTTTTAATACCCCTACCATTCTTTTCCCAATATTCTTTCTCCATCCGGGAAGGTTCCTTTTAAGCAAAATCCTGCAGAACGAAATAAATATTCGGCAGCATAATTTTCCGGATGAATTGCAGTTCGTAACTCCCCTCCCCTCATTCTTAAAGGAATTTCTTCCTCCAATAATTGTAATGCTTTTCGTCCAATTCCCTGATTTTGCCACGCTGCATCTACCAACAAACGAGCCACCCAATCATATCCCCCCCAATTGCCCCAGGAGATTAATCCTACAGGTATATCAGAACTACAAATCGCCCACACTTTTAAAGCGTTATAATGGGCTTGCAGTAAAATCCAAGGAGCTGAAACCTGAAAAATGGATTGCTCAGGTTTAGGGGTAATGCGTGCACAAACCTCCCAGTTCTGAACATCCACTGGTAACAAAGCAACAGGCTTCATTCTTTTTCCGCCTCCGGACGAATTAATATCCAGTTAGAATCGGCTTCAATCGTAAAATATTTTTTTGTTTCATCTTCTTCATAAAGACACAATGTGGATTTTTGAGGGCTAATCCAATGTAACCGACAATTCAGGGAATCAATTTTGGAAACCTTCGCCTGAACTGGTAATTGGCGACTTAAATTTCCAGAACACACCTCTAACACAATATTCAGGGGTTGACCCGGCCACCAGGTTCTTTCCGCAGATACTTTCACTTCTGTATTGATTACTCCCTCCGGATGTAAAAATTCCTGCACCCCGCCGGGTTTACAGCCGATCAATAATCCTCCGATAAACATACCTATGGCTTTGTGTTTCATAGTTCCGGTTTTCGTTCCGTTACCCGATAAGGCTTGAGATATTGAGGTTCGGCATGTACCAGATCATCTCCGGGGGAATGTTGCATTTTTTCTTTCGCTAACCAGGCAATCGCTGCTGCATCTGCCTGTATGCCGGAAACCCAGTAATCGCCTGAATTTCTGCCAATCAAAGGGGTAGCTTTAAAAGCGCCCGGTCCGCCGTAACAACAAGGTAAATCTGTAAATGGAGGCGGCAAGGTATCGGGTTCTAACACCCAGGCAACCGGATCTAAAATTTTCTCCCCCTTAACATCATACAAGCCTGCATACACTTCATTTCTGCGGGCATCTAACATTGGACAAACCATAAACCCGGGAGGCGTAATGCGTCGCATGGACCAGGCTAAGCCATCTAAGGTTGGAATTAAATATAATGGGGTAGAATGTGCCCATGCAATTCCTTTGGCAGTAGATAATCCCACCCGAAGTCCCGTATAAGAACCCGGCCCGGAAGCCACTGCTATCGCTTTTAACTGCGCATATTGTATCTCACACCGTTTTAATAAATCATCAATCAGAGGCGATAATATTTTTGCATGTAATTTTTCACCGTACGTCTCCGCATTACCCAACAGGGCATCCCCACCTAATAAGGCAACACTACAAACCGGAGTGCTGGTATCTATCGCAAGAATATAATCAGTAAGCGAAATCTCCATGAATTACAAAGATACAGAAACCCTTTTATGCGATATTTCGCAAATAGGATTGTGTATCTTCGTAGTGATGAAGCTAACTTATACCCATGGACTTGAATCCCACATTGCGATTGAAAAGCTGAAACCTTTTGCCACGGCTTTAACTGAAAAACACGCAAAAAAAGTTTCGGTAATATCCGAAGTTTGGGAAGGAAATAAATTAAAGTTTAGGATTAAGGTAAAATCCCCTATTCCGGGAATAGAACCTGAATTAACCGGTTGGATGCAGGTTGAAGATAAAATTATGGAAATAGAAGCACCTTTACCTTCTTTTGCAAAATCATTTGAACCTGAAGTAATCCGCATAATTCAAGAAACCTTAGACCAACTCTTTATTGCTTAATTGTATGCCTAGTTATTTTTGTCCTACCTGGATTACCTTTCCTGCCATCGGAGATCCTTCCATAGGATTTATTTCTATCGCACAGAATACAATTTTACCTTTTGCATTAGCGCGGGTATTTTGGACTTATCATACGCCACCAGGAATAACCCGGGGTCGTCATGCACATTATAAGTTAGAACAAATATTAATTGCGATTACGGGAGAAATTAAAATTCAAACTGAAAATCGAAAGGGAGAAAAAGAATTATTTATTTTAAATAGTCCGGAAAGAGGGTTGTATTTACCCCCGCATTATTGGCATACGATGGAATATTCTACGCATGCGTTGCAATTAACGTTAGCCTCTGCGGATTATACAGAAGCGGATTATATTCGAAGTTATGAAGTGTTTAAAAATGGGTCAGATCCGGAGTGAAATATTTGAATAATATAATTTATAATTTATAATTTATAATT
>RFSG01000067.1 GCA_009924095.1 Sphingobacteriia bacterium | reverse complement strand
TTTTATACAATACTATTTATAAATATGAATAAATGTAATATTTACTATAAGTATATATAATCGAGATAAGGTTCGTACGGTTTTCTATCTTCAGTAATTTTATCAATTCCTCATTCAGTGTTTGAATACAACTGAGGCATATTTTACGATAATGCGTTGTTGATACAAACTTTACACAGTGTATCCTGCAAAATAACTTCTTCATCTGATATTATTCTCTTAATTTCGGGAAGATATTAATCCTACCTATGTTAAAAATTATTCGTCCCCTAATTCGTAGTTTTGGAGTGGATATTGTTCGATATCATGCGCCTACTGTGCATTCTCCTGCGCAAGGATATGCAGATTTGGAACGGAAATATCCCTCTCTACCTGAATTAAAATTACATTTCGGTTGTGGACCCCGAGTGTTAAAAGGTTGGATTAATCTGGATTTATTTTTTGAACCCTATGAAAATTACCTTCAATACTATAAAGATGCCTATGCACCAGTAGTGCGGGGAACGAAGGATGATTTTTATGCGATTAACATAGTTACGGAAGGGCTACCCTTACCTGACAATAGTGTGGATTTAATTTTTCACGAAGATTTTTTTGAACATTTACCTCAAAAAGAACAAATCATTTTTTTGGCTGAGACCTATCGGGTGATGAAGCCCGGAGCGGTGCATAGAATTAATACCCCAAACTTACGTGCATCCATGCGGGAGCATAGTGATTTTAAGAAAGGTAAGGCGGGAGTATATGTGGGGGAATGGATCAATTGGCATCACTTTAGTGTGATTGATCCGGCGATTCTGCAGTCTATGGCCGAAATTGTAGGCTATTCTCAGATTCAGTTTAATTCAAAAAATCAATCCATAGCCAAAGATCGCTTGCCTGTTGAATATCGTCCGGATGATCCGGGAAGAGTAAGTTTGGATGGAAACGTTTTTGCAGATTTAGTAAAATAATTTACTAAAATTAAGGTAGGGGTTCAGCACAAACCAATAACAAATCATCTACCTGGCGAACATTTCCTTGCCAGTTAAATAACAGATTTTCTAGTTGTAGAACTTGTCCACCGGGTTGTTCATCAATTGTATGTTGAAGCCATTCCAGAAATCCTGGAGTTCCTAATTTTCTCTTTTTCGGACCCCCATAAAAATCTGTTACTCCATCCGTATATAATACAAAACGATCTTGAGGTTCATAGTCCAAGGTTAAACAAACAAAGGGTATATCTCTTCTACCAATTCCCCCTAACGGCCTTGGATTTCCTTTCCATACCTCAACCTTTCCTCGACGGATTCTAACTAAAGGTCGTTGTGCTCCGGCAAATAAAACCCTATTTCGGTAGGGATCACATACCAAAACGGCCATATCGATTCCATCTAAATTCTGTTTATTCTCTTGTTTTAACCACGACCTAAGATCTTCATCCATTTTTTCTAACCAGAAATCTGGTCCTTTATCTGGATAATGACGAATTACTTCTTTCACTAAGGTTAATCCCAATAATGACATAAAAGCACCCGGAACTCCATGACCTGTTCCATCTGCAACAACCAATATTCTTTGATTTTCGAATTGGCTAAACCAATAAAAATCACCTGAAACAATATCCTTTGGTTGATTAATAATTGCTAGTTTCCATCCGAATTCTTTTGCTGTATTTGCCTCTTGCAGAACTGCATCTTGTAAGTTTCGAGCATATTGAATACTACTAGTAATTTGTGCATGTTGGTGATGAATTAATTTATTTTTTTCTTCAATTTCTTTATGACTTTTTTGAATAGATTCTAATAATTTATTTTTTATTCTATTTCGATTGGTTAGAATTAATAATAATAATAGGGTCAGAAACAAACAACCTACGGTAGCCCAAAACAATAGGCTTTTTTGACGGGTTTGTTCTAATTCAATTTCATTTTGTTTTTTAAGTAAATCAAGTTCTCCGGCTTGTTGTTTTAATTGTAATGCAGCTTCTAATCCGGAGGATCGGGCAATATTTTCGGCATTTAATAAACTATCGTGCAATTGAGAATATAATTCAAGATAGGGTAATGCTTTTTCGGGACGATTTAATGCTTTCCAGGAATCTGATAATAATTTGCTGGCACGCTGTTCTAATTCCGGTGCTAAAATCTTTTTGGCCATTTTAAATGCCTTTTCTCCTTGGTCAATGGCCTGAGGTTGTTTCCCAGTTTCATAAAACAATTGTGCCAGCCCTAACCAGGTTTCACTTAATCCATACAAATTGTCTTGTGATAAATAAATGAAAGCTGCCTTTTCATAGTATTGTTGTGCTTGAATGTATTGCTTTTGCAGGGTCATTACTTCGGCTAAGCTATAATACGTGCTGGCTTGTTGTTCTGGTGACCCAGATTTAAAGGCTAATGCAAGCTTCAAATAAAAAAATGCCGAGTCTGGTTGTCGAAGCGATTTCCAACAATTGCCAATATTATTTAAGGTACTTCCAATCCTTAGAGAATCGCCTTCTTTTCGGTCTTCGTTAAATGCGCGGGTATAATGTTCCAATGCCATCTCAAAGAGATTTTGGTAATAAAACAACATTCCCAAATTGGTGTAAGTATCGGATAAACCTTTACTGTCGTCCAACTTATTTCTGAGTTCCAACGAACGGCTCAAATGTTCCTTGGCGAAGGCAAAATCCCCCCGGTCTAAAAAGTAAATTCCAATATTGTTCTCGCTATTGGCTTCCCCCCGAATATCTTCTGATTCTCTGGCTTGGTCTAACGCTTCAAGGGTGTATTGAAGTGCTTTTTCAGGGTCCCGATAATACCACTCGATAAAAAGTTTATTCAGTAATGTGGCTCTTTCTTTTCCTTCGGCAGTTTGTAAAGCGGCTTCCAATTTTGGAATATCCTCAGCCTTTAGGAGAAATCCAGAAAGTAAACCCAAAAGAATGCACCAAATTTTAAAAGTCTTCAAAGAATATTAGAATTTTCATTAATATTAAAAAAAATAACCCATTATGAGACTATATAGCTTACTGATTTTAGGATTGGTATTTATTGTTTTAAGTTGTAAAAAGGCTGAAGAAGAGGTTGCAGCAGCGAATACAATAATGGCGATTGATAATAATCGGGCGGAAACCGAAAGTCAAATGATTTTATCCATGAGTAAAGGAGGAATGGACCGGAGACTATCTGCCAAAACCACTTTAGATACCCTTGCAATTCCTCCTTGTGCCACCGAAACCTTAGATACCTTATCTAATCCGAAGAGATATGTGATTGATTATGGATCTACCAATTGTGCTTGTTGGGATGGAAAAAATAGAAGAGGAAGACTAATTTCTACGTGGACAGGAAGTCCTCATGATTCTTTAAATGTGATTACAACCGTTGCAGATAGTTTTTATTTAAATAATGTTTGGTATGAGTTCACTCAAAAATATACCAATTTAGGATTAGTTCGATTTGCAGTTGAATATCATCCTTATTTTAGGCAAGAAGTTACCAAGTGTATTGTGCATGCTCCCGATGGAATTATTAATTGGACTTGTGATCGATATATTGAACACAGTAGGGGGTATTTAACGCCTCCGATATTTCAGGATGATGAATTTATTATTCGAGGAAGTTCACAAGGAACCGCTACCAAAGGTCAAAAGTTTTATGCCCAGATATTAAAGCCCTTGATTTCCCGATATGATTGTCGGTATTATCAAATGGGTTCAGTGGAGTTAAAAACAGATGGAGAGCCTACCCAAAGAATTGAATATGGAGAAGGCGGTTGTGATGACAAAGCCGATGTTTATCAGTTAGGAAAAGCCTGGCCTATTAAATTAAAATGATTTGGGTGGAAAGAGTTGCTTCTGATGAAGCGTTTGAGGAAGTATTTGCAATTCGAAAAGAAGTATTTGTAGATGAGCAAGGGGTTCCTGAGATTGAAGAGTATGACGGATATGAACCCATTAGTATTCATTATTTAGCTTGTATAGATGGGGTTCCTGCGGGATGTGCCCGTTGGAGGGTAACCCCTTATCATCAAGTAAAATTAGAACGCTTTGCAGTGCGTAAACCTTGGAGAGATAAGGGAATAGGGAAGGCTGTGTTATTCAAAATGCTGGAAGAAATACCCTCCAATATGCCCGTTATTTTACATGCACAAGAGTCAGCGATGGGTTTTTATCAGAAAGCTGGATTTGTGGCAGAAGGAGAACGATTTTTTGAGTGTGATATCCCCCATTTTAGAATGGTATATAAACCGAATGAATAGAGATCGAAGGGGTAATTTTATAAATATATTTATAATATAAAAAGATACTAAGTAAAAATATTTCATTTTTAGGGATGAAACTTTCCGGTTAGAATCATACTGCAATCCTTAATTTTCAGGATATGCAGAGTCTGTATCCCGCAGGAAGATATCCCTTAGTTAAGGTCGCCTTAGCTTGGATCTTGGGTACGATTCTTTCTCATATATTTTCTTTGGAGTTACCTAATTATCCTGGAATCATCTTAGGATTATCAATGGTTGCGCTGGGCATCCTTATTCGATATCCTTCTTACAGATTCGTAGCCTCTATAATTTTATATCTCCTGTTGATAAGCGCTGGAGCGGTAAGATACAGTCAATATCACCAAAACCTGAGGCAACAATTACCTAAGTTTATTGCCGGAAGAACGATTGCTTGGGCAAGAATTAGCCAAACTGGAAGACCTAATAAATGGGGACAAAAAGCAGAGGCGGTTATTCAATCCCTTTCAGGGCAAAAGTGCAGTATTCCTGTGCTTATTAAGCTTACGCAAGATACCGTTAAGGTTAGACCTGGAGAAAGAATTTTGATAAAAGGATGGTTAAAACCTTTACCCGATACTGGGCGGTATAATGCCTGGTTGTCCTTAAATGGGATTCATTTTTCTTTGTCAGGAAAAGCTTTTAAAAGATTACCACCCGGAAATTCTATTCAAGATTGGGCAGATGAAGTAGGGTATTACAGCAATTCAGAATTATCCAAGTATGTCCCAGATAGTTCGGCTGCTGGATTGTGTATGGCATTGTTAACTGGAGAAAGAAGTGGAATGGACAAGGAGATGTCGGCCCGTCATCGAAGATTAGGGACTACCCATATTTTATCTGTATCCGGGTTGCATGTAAATTTGATTTGTTGGGTATTAATGAGTTTGATAGGATGGATGGGAAGATGGGGGGATTCGGTAAAACGTTTGCGTTGGGCAGGCATATCCTTCGTCCTAATCTTTTATGCGTTGATGACAGGGTTGGCTCCTTCGGTTTGTCGGGCTGTGGCGATGACCCTTTTAATTTCAGGAGCAGGTTTGCTCAGGCGAGAAACCAATGCTATGAATTTGTTGTGTGGAACTTGCTTCTTACAATTGTGGGCAGTACCCGCTTGGTTGTTCCATCCCGGGTTTCAATTATCGTACATGGCATTAGCAGGTCTAATTTTGTTACAACCTACGCTTAAGCAATTCTGGGAACCTCCGGCAGCAAGCTTAGAATATCTTTGGGATACCATTACGGCAACCCTTGCTGCGCAATGGTTTACCTTGCCTTTTTTATTGCCTTTGGGAGCTGATTTTCCCATGTATTTTATACCGGCTAATTTATTAATTGTCCCTTTGGCAAGTCTATTGACCGGCTTAGCCTTTGGGTTAGTTTGTTTGAGTTGGGTTTCTTTTCTAGGAATATGGATTGGTAAATTAATTTACTATTTATTTTATCTATTAGATTTAATTAGTGTCGGTTTAGATAAGTTACCAGGGGTTAGTGTTCCTATTCCTTTTCGGGAGGGATGGGGACCCGGCTTTTGGGCAGTGGGGTTATATGGATTAGCCTATTTACTAATACGTTATGGTAATCCCAAACAGAGGAGGTAAATTGCCGTATGATTAGAATTTTATTATTATCCCTTTTCCTTTTAGTTCAGGCTAGTGCATTTGCCCAACCTTTTCGGTTTTCCTTTTTGCAGATTAATGATATTTATGAAATCAGTCCGCTTTCTGGAGGAATGCAAGGCGGGCCTGCAAGAGTAGCTACTTTACACCAACAACTTTCGCATAAAGCTATCCCGCATTGGACAATATTGGCTGGCGATTTTTTAAGTCCCTCGGTAATGAATCAATTGCCTTGGAAAGACGCTCAAATGATGGGGGTACAGCTAGTAGAAATCTTAAATGCAGTAGGAGTCGATTTGGTTACTTTTGGCAATCATGAATTTGATTTAAAATATCCAAACTTACAAAAGCGAATTAATGAATCTAAGTTTGACTGGATAAGTAGCAATGTCTGGTTTAAGGAAGGAAATCAATTACAACGATTTGCGCGTACCCTTCCTGATCGTCAAGAATTTTTTAAACCTTGTACAACCCTGATTGTAGTTAACGCAAAAAATGACACCCTTAGGGTAGGTGTGATTGGGGTTACTTTACAAGCTTTTATTCCTTCTTATGCACAAATAGATTCTATTATTCCTTCTGCGAGAAAATGGGCGGATACCCTAAAGATTAGGGATCATGCTGATGTACTAATTGCCATCACCCATTTATCAATTGAAGAAGATAGAGCATTGGCGCAGGCTTTACCCGAGTTAGCTTTAATTATGGGAGGACATGAGCATGAAAATCATATTGAGAAGGTAGGGAATGTGGTAATTGCAAAGGCAGATGCTAATGTGCGTTCTGTTTATGTTCATACCCTTCAATATTCTAAACTAAAAAAGGTTGGGAAAGTATCTTCTCAGCTCAAAAAAATCACCCCTAAAATCAAGGATGATCCGGAAGTATTACAAATAGCCCAGCGATGGAAACAATATTCAGATTCTCTGTTTCAACAAAAAGGATTCTTTCCAGATAGTACTTTGGTAAACCTTAAAGTTCCTTTAGATGGACTTGAATCCAGTGTTCGAAATCACCCAACGAATTTGGGAAGTTTAATTGCTAAATCCTTTCAACAGGCCTGTCCATCGGCAGTTGCCGGTATTTTAAATGGAGGATCCATTCGAATTGATGATGAAGTTAGCGGCAAACTTACCGAATATGATGTGCTCAGAATTTTACCTTTTGGAGGAGAAGTGGTTGAAGTTGAAATGAAAGGAAGTTTGATAAAAGAAATATTGAAAGCAGGAGAAACCAACAAAGGAAGTGGAGGCTATTTACAATATGCGGGCATTACCAAAACTGATTTAGGCAACTGGGAAATTCAAGGTGATTCGATAGCTGACGATCAATACTATTCAATTGCTTTAACCGATTTCTTATTAACCGGAAAAGAAAAGAACTTAGGATGGCTAACCTCTACCAATCCTGGAATTCGTGGGGTACAGGGTTCAACTGGAAATGAAGATCCACGCAGAGATGTAAGGATGGCGGTTATTTCTTATTTAAGAAAAGGCAATACGGATTTTTAATTTAGGGGATTAATAGTTTGTGAGATAACAACCAATTAAGAATACAATTTTGTACTTCCGTAGGGTGTGTTTCCATGGGTATGTGCCCTGCTCCAGGGATTAAGCAGGTTTGAATTGTGGGGTGTGTACCAATCCATTTTTCACCTTCCTCCCAAGGAATCCATTTATCTGCTGATCCCCAAATCATGTATTGGGGAAGGGTCTCGGGCAGAATTGGATCGGGTAGGGTATTATCCAAACTAATTTTTTTTAGTATCGCTTGAGCGGTCCCGGGAATTTTAAGCGGAGTAAGATATCCCTTTATTTCTGCGGCATTCGGACTTCTTCCATAACCACTGGATAGAAGTGTTTCCACCCGTTCTTCTACAAGGAAATAATTTTCAGCAAAAGTGGATATCAGATTAGTGGCAGGTTTAAAAGACAGGAACAGTTTCATGCCCCAATTTCCGGGTTGCAATCGAGGCGTTCCATTCGCCATAATTAGACCAGCCGTGCGATTCGGTAATATCCCCGCCATTTGGGCAACAGTTGCCGCACCCATAGAATGGCCCATCAAAATCCAGGTTCCACGAAAATGATTTTCCTTTTCAATTCCCTGTATTAATGCCCAAAGCAAAACAGGGTCTGGAAGTTGATCCTCCCTTAAATGCCGATCACTAAATCCGTAACCGGGTAAGTCAACTGCTATAACTCTAAAGCCTTGTTTTATCCACCATTCGCTCATAAACCTATAGGAATAAGTTGACCCTGCAAAACCATGCACTAACAATACATTTCCTTTTGTCTTTTCAATGGGTAACCATAACCTGTAATGTATTTTAACTTGATCAATATAGGTAAAATGACTTTCCGGAAAGGGTAAGTATAATTGAAAAGAAGTCGGAACGGAATTTAATTTAGGTAACCCTAACAGAACGGGTAAAAAGGAAAAAATCCCAAAAATGACAACATAAATCTTCATTAAAAATTCATTCCATAAATTCTGAATTGGGGAGATATTCTGATGGTTGGTGCAGGGAAATGAAGATTGTTTAAATAATGAAAAACTCTGCGTAGGGTAGGCGACTTAATGGGAATCTTGGTGAGGTCATAATCCAAGGCAAGAAACAATTCATGGGTTCCTCCACCCTTTCCGGTAAGGTGTTGAGCAGATAAGCCAAGCGCTAGATTCAGGAATTTAGGCCAATAAGGTTTTAAAGGCATTGGCAACAAGCCGTGAACATTCGCAGAGAGCCAGTAATTGTGCCGTTCATAATCATCCATAAAAGCCTTATTATGATTTCCATCCAACGTTTTATAATAAGATGGATTTTGAAAGTCATAGCTCCATTTCACTGAAAAATGTCTTAAGGGGCGGCAATAATGTTGTGCCACGGGAAAAAAAGCGCCCAAAGAATTTGCAGTCATATCTCCAATACTAAATCCCCAGTAAGGTGCTAGTCCGTCTTTTATTTCGACAATGCCAGAGGTTAAAATTCCAAATCCAGCTCCCATCCATAAGGCGGTGGTAGGTTTTACGCCTGTCCACTGCATCATATCTCCAATAACATCAGAGGCAATTTTTGAAGACCAAAAATGTCCGCACTTGTCAATATTTAAGGAATATACTCTATCCGCCCCTTGATCTAAATGAAAGTTCCCTATTTCGCCGGCCCACCAGATATTTTGAAAGTATAAAAAAACCCCTACCGTTGTACCAATTACTCCCGTGCTTACCAGGGCAAACCTAACTGGCCGAAATCTGGATTCTCTTTGTATAATACTTTTTACCTGAATGGGTACAAATGATTTTGTTAAGGCGTGTTTTGGATGAATTTTTTTAAAGCCCTTAATTGCCATGGAATGCCGAAAAGAATTCATGGGTAATGAAAAAGGACGTGCTTCCAAAGAACTAAATGAAACAAATAAGATGGGCAACAATAACAACAATAGGCATTGAAGGTACCCTTTCCTTATTAACTTACCCGAAAAAATAGTCAACCTGATAAACATCCTTGACAAAGATAAAGAGTAATTAGAGTTAAGTGAAAAACATGAACCAATCAGAACGAAAGCTCGCCCATTCAGCCAAAAATGTAGGTATTGTTTAGAAAGAAAGTTGTAAAACTGCCATAAAAATGGTTAATTTTAGGTTGGATAATTTCATACCCTCTCTTTTTATTAGGGACTAACCAGTTACAACGGTCACACGCATGAAACGAATTTTAGCAATACTGACGCTGCTCTTTTTACTGATCCTACCCCAATTGAAGGCACAAGTGTCATTAGTGTCAGGAACATGGACGGCTTCAGGAAACCCTGCTTGTCCGAATACCTCCTCAACTTTTACCTTGCCTACGGCTTCTAACTTTAACTTTAGTCAATTTACAAGAGGTGCAGGAGTAACTTGTAATACAGCCACCAATGGCTTTAATGGTAGTGGTTTTAATTCTGTAGATTCTTTAACTGCGTTTAATAATGCCAAATATTATGAAGTGGTAGTTACGTCTACCTGCCCTTCTTTTCAATTAGATTCTTTGCGATTGTTTACCCAAAGTAGTGGAACAGGACCAGTACTTGCCTATGTTTTACTTCGAGTAAATGGAGGTTCTTTTGTTCCTTTTGGTCCTCGCCAATCTATACCTAATAATGCTACTCCTTACAATACTTTGTTTACGGGACCGGCAATAAATGTTCCGGTGGGTGGAACTTTAACCATTAGGATTTATGGTTATGGTGCCTCTAGTAGTGGTGGAACTTTTAGGGTAGCAAATGGTACTGCTACTTACTTTACGGCTACCTACCCATCCGCCACCATGAGTGGGGGCGCAACTTTATGTACAGGTGGCAATACGAATTTAACCGTCAACTTTACCGGAACGTCACCATGGGATATTATTTATTCGGATGGATTTACCCCTGTAGCGATTAATGGCGTTGTTTCCAATCCATATATCATCAATGTTACACCTTCCGGTACTCGTACATTTTCGATTAGTTCTGTAGTTTCCTTATGTTCAGGATCTGTTGCTGGAACTGCACCCATTACAGTGGAAGCTCAAATCAGTAATAACAACGTATCTCCCTCCCAAAGTATATGCTTAGGAGATATCCCTTTGGTATTTAACGGAAGCACGCCTTTAGGGGGTTCTGGCTCCTATACCTATGTTTGGGAATCCTCTTCAGATAACAGCACTTGGAGTTTTTTAAACTTTTCAAATTCTGCAAATTATCAATCTATTGGAGTAAGTTCGAACACTTATTTTCGGCGGCAGGTATCCGGAGGTGTTTGTCCAGGTTCGGTGAGCTCTTCAGTATCTGTACAAATATTCCCAGTATTAGGGAATATTGCTATCGGTTCTGCACAAACCATTTGTGGAGGCGCAGCACCAGCGCAGCTTACAGGTAGTTTACCTACAGGGGGTAATGGTATCTACGTTTATCAATGGCAATCAAGCCTTGATCAATCCACTTGGGGATCTATCACCAATGCAACTACACAATCCTATACCCCGGTGATACTTACCAATGGTCAATATTTTAGAAGAAGGGTAGGCTCCTCTGGATGTAGCCAACAATTTGGAAATGATGTATTCATAACTGTTCAACCTGCACTCGGAAATAATTTAGTGGGTGCTTCTCAACAAATCTGTGCAGGAACGCCTGCAAATACCCTAACCGGAACTATACCCACTGGTGGCACAGGATCATATGGATATCAATGGGAAACTTCTGCTGACCAACTCACTTGGAATTCGCTTGTGAGTTCTACCCAACAAAATCAAACCTTAGGAACACCATTATCAACCCTTTATTATCGTAGAGTAGTAACTTCCGGCATTTGCCCTCCACAAACCACAGGTTCAGTAGCTATATTGGTAGATCAGGTAATCAATGGTAATATTTTATTGCAAAATCAAACCATTTGTTCAGGTACTTCTGCTGCTACTTTAACAGGTCTTTTGCCTGCAGGGGGAAATGGTATATTTGTTTATCAATGGCAGCAAAGCCCCAATAACAGTACCTGGACCACCCTTACCGGTGCTGTAGGTCAGAATTATGTTCCTGGATCTCCATCGTCAAATTTGTATTTCCGTCGTATCGTAACTTCTGGTTTTTGTACCCCATCTACCTCTCCTTCGGTAAGTATATATGTTCAATCTCCAGTGGGTAATAATCTCATTGGCTCTTCCCAAACCATTTGTAACGGAGCAACAGCAAATCCCTTTACAGGCTCTATTCCGACTGGCGGGGATGGCATTTATACCTATCAATGGCAGACCTGCACGGATAATTTAAGCTGGCTTAATTCAGGAATTGTTACCCAAGGGTTTATTCCCGGAAGTCCAACTTCAAATCGTTACTATAGAAGAGTTTCCAGTTCAGGAGTTTGTATTCCCTTTACTTCTGTTGGGGTTAGAATTCAGGTAGATGTACCTTCCTTAAACAACTTAATATCAGGTGCCCAAACCCTTTGTGCAACTACAACTCCTGCTATTATTTCGGGTACAGTTCCAACTGGGGGAACCGGTATTTATAATTATGGTTGGGCATCAGCACTTGATTCAGTGAGTTGGGTTTTAATCCCAACTCAAATCACGCCTAATTATCAATCTCCTGGATTATCGCTCAACACTTATTTCCGCAGGATAGTGGTTTCAGGAGTTTGTTCCGCCGATTCCGGAAATATAGTTTCCATCACCGTTTATCCATTGCCTAGTCCTAACACCATAACGTCTGGTCAAACACTGTGTGGAACAGCAGTTCCAGCAGCATTAGTAGGCTCATCCCCAACAGGCGGTTTAGGCGGAATTACCTATGAATGGTTAGCCAGTGCCGATAGCATCAATTGGAGTCCAATACCTTCAGCAACTTCAGCAGGGTTAAATCCCGGCATATTATCCCAAGACACTTATTTTACAAGAGTTATTACCTCAGGTAATTGCCCTCAAGACACAGCACCATCAATATTAATTCAATTACAAAGTTCTTTGGGGGACAATCAAATATTATCCGGACAAACCATTTGTGCAGGATCTAATCCAGGATTAATTACGGGGTCTCAACCTACCGGAGGAAATGGAATTTATACCTATCAATGGGAGAGTTCTCCTGATAATAGTACTTGGAGTACCTTGTTAAATGGGAACTTCGCTTCTTGGCAACCTCCTGTTTCTGGTAGTTCGCATTGGTACAGACGGATTGTATTGACGAGTGTTTGTGCTCAGGATACAAGTCCTAGTAGTCGTTTAGCAATTACTCCGATTCCAACTGCTGTTTTAGGGAATGATCAAACCATATGTCAAGGAGGGATATCGCAGATAAGTGTAAACCTTTCAGGAGGTACTCCCCCATGGGATTTTACCTATTCAGATGGGGTAAATCAATATCAGGCTACCAACGTGAACTTTAGTCCTTATTTTATTAATATCACGGCTAATGCAAATACCACCTATACTTTAGCCAGTGTTAATGATGGATGCCCTGGATTTTATTCCGGTCAGGCAGCTATTCGAGTACTTACTCCTCCATCTGTAATTATTAGTAGTAACCAAAGCTTATGTAATAATCAAAGTACCGTTTTAACCATAAATTATTCAGGTAACCCGCCATGGGATGTTGAATATTTTGATGGCTTTGGAAATGTTATTGTGAATGGAATCAATTCTACTGCCTATACTTTTGTAGTTAACCCTTTGGTAACTACTACCTACAGATTGGTTAGTATTTCTGATTCTACCTGTACCCGTAATAATTTATCTAATCAGATTGTAGTGGTTGCATTAGATGCCACACCTCCTAATATTAGTTTTAACTGGGTTATGAATGGAAATACGGTTTGGTTCACCAATACCACTACAAATGCTACGAGTTATCTATGGAATTTTGGAGATAATAAAACCAGCCAGTTAGCTTCTCCTTATCATTATTATTTCTTCGGAGGAAATTATAATGTAATGTTAATTGCCTCCAATGCATGTGCTTCGGATACTGCATTTTCTGTGGTTACAGGAGTTTCATCTGATCGTTTAAGGGATGATGCAACCTTAGGATTAAAGGTTTATCCTCAACCTTCTGCTGAAGAAATTCATCTAGACATCCCTGAGGGAATGGATATATTGTCGATGAAGTGGATAGATATTCAAGGCAAGGAAATAGAAACTTTATCTAGTATTCCTCAAGTAGGAGATCGTGTATGGACTCTTCCTGCTTCATCTTCCCTAACTTCAGGTATATATTATTTGCAATGTAATACCTCTGAAGGAATTGCACGTGTGCCGGTTTGGAGAAAGTAACGGTCGTTATTATCTAAGGGGATATCGTTTTCCCTATCTCTCTTTTTGTAATTTTTTATGAAGACTACCTCGGAAATATTGTACAAGGCTATATTTCTGGATAGAGATGGTGTAATTAATCAGGAGATGGGAACTTACGTTTACACTTGGGAGAATTTTAAGTTTGAATCTGGTATTTTTGATTTTTGCAGAAAGGCAACTTCTCTAGGATATAAGTTAATTGTGATTACCAATCAAGGTGGAATTGCCAAGGGGATTTATACACGAGAGCAGACAGAACATTTGCATAAACAGATGCAATCCATGTTCAGCGCAGAAGGATGTTCTTTAACCGGGATTTATTACAGTCCTTTTCATAAGGATATTTCTAAAAATATTATGAGCAAACCTTCGGATTGGATGATAACCCGAGCTTGTTCGATTCATAAGATTGATCCTCAACAATCCTGGATGATAGGGGATAAGCCGAGAGATATCGCGGCTGGACTTAGAGCGGGTTGCAGGACAGTTGGGATTGGTGCCGAAGTAAGTCCAAATCTAGCGGACCGCTGGTTTGATTCTATGGCGTCAGCGGCGCAACATTTTTTTGAGTAGAGATTATTTCCAACCTCCCTTTTCAGGATATCTTTTTTTAAGCCAGTCAAAATCACGGGTATCATTATTTTCCCTTACTTTTTGATGTTGAAGAGTTAAGATTTGAAGTCCTTCCACCCAGTTTTTGCGGGCTGTTTCTTCAAGTGGGGTCCACAGCCATTTTGACCAACGAGCGATTTGAGATTCCCAGGCTTCCAGTTTCTTTTTTCCCTTCGGAGTGATACGAACGGTTCGTACCCGTTGATCAGGATTTTTTTTACCATCACTTACCCATCCTTGTTGTTCCAATCTTCTCATCCATTGACTTCCCCCGGGAACATCCATCATACATAAACGATACAGTTTAGATTTCGGCATACTTCCTTCTTTCTGCAATTGGCGAAGGAGAAAGAATCCTTCAGGGCCGATGGTTTCTTCGTCAGATTGAAATTCTTTCCAATACAGGCGAGCAATTTTTTGGAGCCGAAGCAATTGATCTAAGGTGTCAATTCCTGATTTTATTAGGGGACGAGATTTAGGTTCAGGGTCAGCACCTGTTGACTGCTGAGTGTGAAGCCAAACTGAAAAACCAATAAAGTCTTCTTGGCCAGTTTCTTGTCCGTAGGTTTCATACAAACGGATGAGTTCTAAAACGGAGGATGATTTCATGCCTTAAAGATATAA
>RFSG01000066.1 GCA_009924095.1 Sphingobacteriia bacterium | reverse complement strand
AGATACTTATCTTCATGATTTGTATCAAGAAATCGTTCGCAATTTTATCCTAAGTCATAATATTCGTTTGGATGGAAGGAAAACGGATGAAGTAAGATCCATCTGGTGCGAAGTGGGGTATTTACCTCGTGCCCACGGTTCGGCTATTTTTACCCGTGGAGAAACACAGTCCTTAACCACGGTAACCTTAGGTTCTAAATTAGATGAACAAACCATTGATTCAGCTACCACAGTAGGATCAAAACGGTTTATGTTACAATATAACTTCCCTGGATTTTCAACCGGAGAAGTGAAGCCTAACAGAGCCCCCGGAAGAAGAGAAATTGGTCATGGAAATCTAGCAGAACGTGCCTTGAAAATGGTAGTTCCTTCAGATACTGAACATACCATCCGGATTGTTTCTGATATCTTAGAATCCAATGGTTCTTCCTCCATGGCAACAGTTTGTGCAGGAACCCTTGCACTCATGGATGCCGGAGTGAAAATTACCGGTCCAGTTTCTGGTATTGCAATGGGATTAATCTTAGATGAATCTACAGGCAAGTTTGCCATTCTCTCCGATATTTTGGGAGATGAAGATCATTTAGGAGATATGGATTTTAAAGTGGCAGGAACTGAAAAAGGACTTACCGCTTGCCAAATGGATATTAAAGTTCGAGGCCTATCTTTCGAAATATTAGGTAAAGCGCTTGAGCAATCCAAAGCAGGCAGATTACATATCCTCCATGAGATGACCAAAACGTTGGCAACCTCAAGAGAAGAATTATCTCCTTATGCACCTAGAATTATTAAAATGATTATCCCTTCGGATATGATTGGTGCGGTAATCGGTCCAGGAGGGAAAATTATTCAGGAGATTCAAAGAACAACAGGAACTACCATTTCTATCGAAGAAGTTGATAACAAAGGAGTGGTAACCATTTCTTCTCCTGATGCTGAAAGCCTTCAGGCAGGATTTAGATCCGTTAAAGCAATTGTTGCTCAACCCGAAGTAGGAGAGGTGTATACAGCCAAAGTAAAATCTATTAAAGAATTTGGTGCCTTTGTGGAATTCCTTCCAGGTAAAGAAGGTCTCTTACACATCTCTGAGATATCCCATCAGCGCTTAAAAAGCATGGAAGGGGTTTTAGAAATCGGTGAAGAGTTTCCGATTAAAATCATCGGCGTGGATGAAAAAACAGGGAAGTTTAGGTTGAGTCGGAAAGTGTTGTTACCTAAACCTGAAATCGCCGAAAATTAATTTGTGATGAAAATCCTCGTCACCGGAGGAGCAGGATTTATTGGTTCACATTTTTGTGAATTTCTATTATCCCAAGGTCAGCAAGTAATTGCTATTGATAACCTAATTACCGGTCAGCTTTCTAATCTTGATTCTTTTATCAAGCACCCTGATTTTGAATTTATTCAGGCAGATGTAAAAGATGCATCCATTTTAGAAAAGGCTTTTTCAACATCCAATTTTGTTGTGCATTTAGCAGCCCCGGTGGGCGTTAAATTCATCATGAACCACCCCGTTCATACCATTCTGGATGCAGTACACTCCACAGAATCCGTACTCAACCTCGCAGTTAAATATAATATTCCAGTCCTGTTAGCCTCCACTTCAGAGGTGTATGGAAAAAATCTTGATTTATTAGACCCTACCGGAAAAAGAACCCTTTCCGAAATGGATTACAGGGTAGAGGGATATTCCAGAAACCATCGCTGGGCATATGCAAATGTGAAATCGTTAAACGAATTTTTAGCATTTGCCTACATGCGTGAACAGGGGCTTAAATTATTAATTACCCGCTTCTTCAATACCGCCGGCGCCCGTCAACGTTCAGAATATGGCATGGTCATTCCCAACTTCGTGCAAGCAGCCTTGAAAGGAGAACCCTTAAAGATTTATGGGGATGGAAAACAACGAAGAAGTTTTATCCATATTCAAGATACCATCTCTGCTATGTGGTTGTTAATGCAATCCCCCAATGCTTTGGGGGAAGTGTATAACATCGGAAACCCCGAAGAAATAACCATCTTGCAACTGGCTGAAAAAATAATTCATCTTACCCATTCTCCCTCTCAACTGGAATTTTTGTCCTATGAGTCTGCCTATGGGGAAGGTTTTGAAGAAATGGATAGAAGAACTGCCTGTATTGATAAGTTAACTGCTGCAGTTCCTTTTCAATTGACAGGTAATCTGGATTCTATCTTAGCGGAAGTAATAGCCTTTGAAAAAACGAGGTTGGATTTATGAGCAGTTTTGTCCCTTTTCAAATCTGTTTCTTTCTAATCTTTACAAAATTTCAAAACCAGTGAATAGCTTGTTTTTTCAAGCCATACCCGTAATTTTATCCTACAATTCTAAAACCCCAAATGGTTTTATCCTATGAATAAAATTGTTGCCAATGCCCAAGATGCCATTCAGGATATCCCTTCTGGAGCGGTGATTATGTTGGGTGGTTTTGGCTTGTGCGGAATACCTGAAAATTGTATCACAGCACTTGTTTCAAGGGGCATTAACAACCTGACTTGTATCTCCAATAATGCAGGGGTAGATGATTTTGGAATTGGATTGATGCTGAAACAACATCAAGTGAAAAAAATGATTTCTTCCTATGTAGGGGAAAACGCTGAGTTCGAAAGACAATTATTATCGGGTGAACTGGAAGTAGAATTAATTCCCCAAGGAACGCTGGCGGAAAGAATTCGGGCAGGAGGCGCAGGAATACCCGCATTTTATACCCCGGCAGGATTTGGAACCGAAATCGCTGAAGGAAAAGAAATTCGATATTTTGGAGATAAACCCCACCTTTTAGAACATGCCCTGCACGCTGACTTTGCAATCGTAAAAGCTTGGAAAGGAGATGCGTTTGGAAACTTGATCTATAAAGGAACTGCACGAAATTTTAATCCAATGATGGCTACCGCCGGGAAAATAACCATCGCCGAAGTGGAAGAAATCGTTCCTGTGGGTTCCTTAGACCCTAATAATATTCATACCCCAGGTATTTATGTTCAGCGAATCTTTCAAGGATCTGGATATGAAAAAAGAATAGAACAAAGAACTTTCCGCACAACCTTATGAAAAATAGTCTAATAGTTATTACCATTCTTATGTTAAGCTTGTTTTCGGCAAGTTGTAAAAAAGAAAATAAAATAAACGGATGTTATGATCCTGGAAAAGTAGATCGCAATAAAGTTTGTACTGCGGTCTATGATCCTGTTTGTGGATGCGATGGTAAAACATATAGTAATGCGTGTGAGGCAGACAAAGCCGGCATTACGAGTTATTCAGGAGGCAAATGCCTCGCTCAATAAGGTTTTATAACGAAGTATGTTAGATAAATACGGGATAGCCCAAAGAATTGCTAAAGAGGTAAAAGAAGGATTCTATGTGAATCTCGGAATTGGTATCCCAACTTTAGTGGCGAACTATATTCCAGCCCATATTTCGGTAATGTTGCAATCCGAAAATGGTCTCTTAGGCATGGGGCCTTTTCCAGTAGAAGCGGATATTGATCCTGATTTAATAAATGCCGGAAAACAAACCGTTACCATGATCGCCGGCGCTTCTTTGTTTAGTTCTGCCGAATCTTTTGCCATGATTAGAGGACAACACGTAGATCTTACCATCTTGGGAGCTATGGAAGTTTCAGATTCTGGAGATATTGCAAATTGGAAAATTCCCGGTAAAATGGTGAAAGGGATGGGAGGAGCGATGGATCTGGTTGCCTCAGCCCAAAATATTATTGTCGCCATGCAACATTGTAATAAAGAAGGCGAATCTAAACTCTTGCCCGAATGTACCCTTCCCTTAACCGGAGTGGGATGTGTCAAAATGGTAGTAACAGATTTAGCAGTCTTAGAAATTACCCCAGAAGGTTTTCTGTTAAAAGAAAGAGCTCCGGGAGTTTCAGTAGAAGAAATTATCCAACGTACCGCAGGACGCCTGAAAGTACCTGCTTTTGTTCCTGAAATGGTACTTTGAAATATATTCTTCCAATACTTTTTTTTATGGTTGGGATTTTCCCAATTGCTTGTAACTCGCCCCAAGCTTTAAATGCTTACCCTCCAACGGTTACTAAATTACTAGCCCTAGATCAAATCCTTCCTGGAGATATTTTATCCTCTTCCTCCTCAAAGGAAGTTCGATTAATACGGAAAGAAGTAGATACCTGCTGGGTATTAAATAATGGTAAAATAGAAAAAGTACCCGCCAATGCGCTAACTTTTAAAAAACGCCAACATTGGTTTAGAGGTGTTGGATTAGGCTTTCCCGTTTCAAAAGTTCTACAAAACGAAAGTGATAAGCCTGTTTATCAAGATGAATTAGGAGTGTCCTATGTTTATGCACTCCCTGCTGATGCTTTTTTTAGAATTGATTATTACATTCTTCCAGATACAATTTCGTCGGATACAGCGCATTTAGATAACCAAAAAATTGTAAATATTCAGGTGGAAATAGAAGCTCAGGGGGAAACACAAGCTTTGCAATTTTATCGGGAGTTGTTGCTCTACTTGAAAAATAATTTAGGCGAGCCTAAAGGTACAGAAGGTCAATTCTCCTGGATTCAAGCCTCCGCAGGGTACACGGTTTATCTTTCTTTGTCTGGGAAAAAACAACATGTGTTTCTCTCCATCTCCCCTAACCCCGTTAATCCTATTTAATCATGAAAATATATACCAAAACTGGGGATCAAGGAGAAACCTCTTTATGGGGGGGTACCCGTGTACCTAAGGATCATCTTAGAATTGAAGCCTACGGAACAGTGGATGAATTAAATTCCTGGCTTGGATATCTTTCTACCTGCTCTGGGTTTGAAGACGATGGATTTTTGATTCATCAAATTCAACAGGATTTATTTACGATAGGCTCAATACTGGCAGCCGATCCTGAAAAAAAATCTTTAAAACTTCCTGAACTTCGGGGAGATGCTATTGAACAATTAGAATTTCGCATTGACAAATTGGATGCGGAACTGCCAGCCTTAAAAAATTTTATACTGCCTGGTGGACATCCCTCCAACGCGATCGCGCATATCGCTCGCACGATTTGCAGAAGAGCAGAAAGGTGTGTTGTTGCCTTAGGTCATCACGAAACCCTTCCTCCCCACGTACTTACCTATTTAAATCGCTTATCGGATTTATTGTTTCAAATGGCTCGGAATCAAAGCCAATTGCACAATGCCCCAGAAATCCCATGGATATATAAGGAAGGTTAAGGGAAATACTTTCCACAGTTCAAAAAATCTCCTTGATTCCCTATCCATAAATTTTATATTTGCGCAAAATTAATACGACTATCAATTATGTATTGGACACTAGAATTGGCTACCCATCTTGAGGATGCACCTTGGCCTGCAACCCGAGATGAACTTATTGATTTTGCAATCCGCTCTGGAGCACCGATGGAAGTCGTAGAAAACCTGGGGGATTTGCCTGAAGATGATACGCCTTATGAAAGTATTGACGAGATTTGGCCTGATTACCCCTCCAAAGAAGATTTCTTATTTAACGAAGACGAATATTAATCTTTGAAATGATCCGGATACGGGAAGTAACCCTCAAAATCCAGGAACATTTCGTGTTAGACCAGGTAAGCTTTGACTTACCCCTGAATACTTTGACCTACCTAGTGGGTTGTAATGGGTCAGGAAAATCTTCTCTGCTCAAAGCTATTGCAGGCAACCTTGCTGTGGAAGGATTCATATCGTTTGATGCTAAGTCCCTTGCCTCCAACTTTATTCCCACCCATCAAATCACTTGGGTACCTCAACTGAATACCCAACCCTTTCCTTACACAGTTCATGATTTTGTGTTATTGGGTAGATTTGATAAGACAAGTTTTTGGGGCGATTATTCTATTGAAGATATTCAAATTGTAGAATCCGTTCTGCATAAATGGAATTTAAACGCTTTTCGCTCCAGGCAATTATCGCAATTGTCAGGCGGGGAATTACAAAAAGTAGTACTTGCTCAAGCTTATGTGCGCAATACCCCTATCTGGCTGTTAGATGAACCCGCTCGATTTTTAGATCCTTATCAGAGAATTCTCTTGTATCAACTATTACAAGAAATCCGGCAAGAAAATAAAACCCTGATTTGTATCACCCATGATGAAGAAGCATTCCTCAATCAACCTCAAGTGAATGTGCTCGGACTTAAAGAGGGCAAAATCTGCTGGCAAGGAACTGTAAATAATAACAACTTATATCAATTCAGAGAAACCGTTTATGGTATTTCTCCTAATTGATAAATGGAGTTACATATTGAAAATTTCCACTTCTAATTCGGAAGTTATAATTCCCCTTGGGAAAAGGAGTTAAATCTAATTCTGAAATATGTTCCCCAACTTCCAAATTCTTGATCGCTTTTGATTTTAATACTGTCCCTTCTTGATTGACAATCGCAATTTCATAATCTTGTTTTTTGCGAATTAAATATCTCGCCGTAAAAAATCCTTTGTTTCTGGAAGGAACAACTTCAATTATGCGAAAATCATTTTGAACTTTTGCCTTCACAGTTCCCATCCGACTAATTTCTACCTCTCCATTTTTTAATAACTTAACTAACCGATAGGCATAATTCTGATCATGCACTAAATTCAGTCTGGAGTCGGTCCATACATATTGATTTTGATATCCCTGTACCTGGGATTGTGGAGTTAAAACTTGTAAAACCTGAAAGTAATTTAAGTTAGAATCTAACACTGCCTCTATTCTGTAATTAGCGGTGGAATCGGGTAGTGGATCTATCCAAGATAATGTAGATTGATTATTTTCAAATAATATATTGGGCGCTTCTAAACTGGGCTCCGGTAAATTGTCATCTGTGTAATATTGAAGAAATCTCAAATTTCTAGGATCCCCAATAGCCCCTGGCGCATGTTTTACATGAAGCCCATATTGACAAGTGTTTCCATCAAATCCATCCACATATAAAAAATACTTAACGTTTGGAATAGGCTTGATAGGGGTAATAAAAATCAACCGTAAGGTGTCTAAGTTTTTTCGATTCTCACATGCCAAATATTGAAAATGCATGGGATTGCAATCTCTACTTTTAATTAACAAAGCCTGAAGCCCTGCGGGGGTAGCACAATATTCGGGTACAATTGAGATTTCATATTCCTCCCCAGGCTGTAAATCTAACGAATACCATAAATCATTTTCATAGGTCTGAATGCAGGTGCCTGGCCAATCCGCCGGCCTTTCAGTTGAAGGACCTAGGGTCGCTAACCGGTTATTATCGGTGACCCAAGAATTCTCAGGAAGTGGAAGTGCTGAAATACAAGTATCATGAGGAGGAGGAAAGTTTCCAGGCCAATCCATAAATTGTGCATGAACACTACTTATGATAATAACTATAGTTACTAATCCTTGTTTGGTAAATTGTGTTACCTTTTTGAATATCCCAACCTTCATACAGCAATTTAAGGCTAATTCAGAAATATAATAGAAATTGACTTCTCAAATTAACGCTTCACACTTCCCCTTTGTAAACGAATAAAGGATTTTAGGAATGGATTGCAGATTTTACCTCTGCATTCAAATTACCGAATTACCGAAATGTCTCCGGTATTATTAATCTCGGTATCAAAAATACTCATGCCCTTTAGCAAATAAATATATACGCCTTCAGGAACAGGTTGTCCATTACAAGTGCCATCCCAGGTAAATTGAGGATCTTGCGTACGGAAAATTAAATTTCCCCAACGATCAAATATCTGAAAATCCATAGTTGCCATTGCAACTTGACGAATCCTAAATAAATCATTAAACCCATCCCCATTGGGAGTAAAGGCATTCGGAATAACAATATTCACAAACCGTTCAATATTGATAAGCACTCTATCGGTGTTCTTGCATCCGTTAATATCTATTTGGGTAAGATTAACCTGATACTGTCCGGGTGACAAGTATTCATGGGTGATATCTTTCGAGGTAGAGGTTTGCAAATCTCCAAAATCCCATATCCATTGATCATTGCCATTTGAAACTTCTCCTTCAGCACTAAATTCAATAAAGGCACCGGGTAAAAAAGCGGAATATTTATTTACCTGAATCTTAGTATTGGGAAATGGATTAACTACAATAACCGCTGGAACTGGTGGAATAGAACGACATCCAACACTATCTTCATTAACCGCAAAGAAAATTTGGGTGGAATATAAAGTGCCAGCTGAATAACTTGTGCCCACTCCTAATTCCTTATTTTGTTGTGTGTTGAACCAATGCGGAATCAATCCTGATTGAGGCATTGCTTGTACAATTCCCAATTCCCCTGGACAAATTGTATCACTAAATATCCACGGTTTAGGTACTGGTAAAGGATACACAATATCAATGGTTTCTTCTGCTCTACATCCTAAATGATCTAAGATTACATAACTATACTGCCCGGCTTCTAATCCTGATCCACCTGTGCTTGAAACTGAAGTTGTATTCCAGGAATAAGTATAGGGCGTCTGACCATTGCTTGGAGAAATTAATATAGACCCATCTTTAACCCCATAACAACTGGGTTGATTAACTTGTTTGGTAACCGTTAATGGATTGACAGAATCTACCAATATCGAATCTAGTAAAAGACAATTCATACCATCGGTAATGCTAAAATGATACATTCCCGCGCCCACATTGGTTAATTGACTACCCATTTGTGGTGGATTGGTTTGCCAAACTATGGTGTAAGGGGAGGTGCCTCCCACGGGAAGGATAGAAGCCGATCCATCTACTCCTAAACTGCAAGTAGCTGGATTGGAAAATGTATTTACTTGTAAAGATGCGGGGTCGCTGAGGAAAGTATCTTTACTAATGCTACATTGACGGGCATCTGTTACCGTAACCCTATAGGTTCCTGCTCCTAAACCGGTTGCAGTTGATGTGCTTTGTGCCGGTTGTGTACTCCATAAATATTGATAACCGGGGATACCCCCCAAGCCGGTAGCAGTTATTCTTCCATTTTGACCGCCTTTACAGTTGATAGCAGTAATGCCTAAGTTTATTTGTAGGGCGGATGGACCAGTAACTATATAAGATTGAGTTGTGTTACATCCGGATGCATCGCTGATTTGAACGGTATAGCTTCCGGAAGCAATTCCATTTATATTCTGAGTAGTTTGAACCGGTTGTGTATTCCACTGATATTGGTAAGGAGCATTTCCATTCAGAGGAGTAACCTCTATCGCACCATCAGAACTTCCATAACAGGAAGGAGCGGAAATCGTATTGCTTACCTGTAAAGCCATCCCAAGTGCGGTCACATTCACAGTATCCAAAGCAACACAACCCAAAACATCCGTAACTAATATGGAGTAAGTACCTACCGAAAGTCCAGTAGCAGTTGTGCTGGTTTGAACCGGTTGTATATTCCATTGATATGTAAAGGGAGGATGCCCCTGAAGCCCAAGCGCAGTAGCACTTCCATCACTACTGCCCAAGCAAGTGGTTGGCGTATAGGTGGTGTTAATTTGTATCGTGGATGGAGAGAGTAAAACAGTAGCAGTATCCGATACTATACATCCAATATTGTCGGTAATATTTACCTGATACGTACCAAAGCTTAATCCGGTAATGGTTTGAGTAGTTTGAACCGGTTGCGTGTTCCATTGATATTGATAAGGTGGATTGCCTTGTAAGATAGATACAGAGGCACTTCCATCATTACTCCCTGAACATGAAACAGGAGTTGTAGTAGTGGTAGCTTGTAATCCCCCTCCAATTGCTTGAATGATCACCATGCTACTTGCATTACATCCATTAGCATCGGTTACAATACAGGTATAGGTTCCATTACATAAGCCATTCACTTGATCAGTGTTTCCAACTCCCGGATACCAACTATAGGCATAAGGACTAATACCTCCATTTGGGGTAATCGTAGCAGCACCATTACATTCCGCCGGACAAATATTTCCGGTATGAACTTCAGCGGCAGAAAATACCGCAGGCTCAGTAAGTACAACCGACGTTGATGCCCTACAATATCCGGTTCCAGATACATTCACAGAATAAGTACCTGCCGGTAAATTATGGATTACGGCAGTTGTATTGCCCCCAGGGTTCCAAGCATAGGTAAAGGGTCCCGGAGCATTATTTACCGTAACACTGGCAGTTCCATCACTTCCTCCATAACACAATACATTTGTCCCAGCCCCAGTAATATCAAGGATGGTAATCGGAATTACCAAACTATCTGGAGAGCTGCAAGTACCGGTTGATTTAAGTTTAACCTGATAAGTGCCAGGTCCTGAAAAAGTATGTGTAGGCGTTGTAAGCTGGGAAGTATTGTTTGGATCTCCAAAATTCCAAGCATAAGTGGTTAAACAAGGAACGGAAGTATTGGTGAAATCTACGGTGGTGCTGGAAGTACAATTATACGTGAAGGTAGGAGTACTAACCGGAGCACGACCAATATAAACATCATCAATTGCAATCCCATCATAAGAATTACAAGTACTTCCAGATCCAAATAAAAATCGGAATCGTACACTGGGTTGATTGGCAAGATTCGCCATACAATGGGTTGCAGTTACCCATGTGGTACTTCCCATTGTGCCCGTACAATTTCCTACAGTTGGTCCTATTCTGCCACTCCATCCATGCCTGGAACCCGCAGGTACAGAATTTAACCAAGTGATATTATTGTAATTAAACCAGTTCTGATTTAAACAATCGGTTGGATCTCCAAAAGCTCCAACATTACTCCAAGTGGTTCCTCCATTGAGCGTGTATTGTAAAACCGCGCCATCCCATCGGCGTTCACATTCCCAAAATATCTTAAAGCTAATCCAAGGATAATCCAAAGTTGTAAAATCAAAACACGGACTCATGATCCAGGATTGTTGAGAGTTTTGATAAGCAGATCCAGTTAATCCCCCAACACACCAGGACTTTAATCCTCCTCCCGCAGTATTAATGGTTGGATGTGCAGGCGTTCCCCAAGCCCAATCTGAATTTACCCCACCGGTAGTCCATCCCGCAGAAGCTTCAAAATTCTCAGTATACGGAAAGGTGGAAATAATTGGGCCACATTGACTCCATACCCAGTTCGGAAACATTAAAAACCCTAAACAAAATGTTATTAATCCAACCTGGATTTGGTATTTCATTGCCTATCTTTTTTTATTTCGATCTCGATTCATTCGAGGATAAATTTTAAAAGGAATTAATTCTGATTACCCCAATCTTTCTTCCCTAAATTTTATCCCTCAAAATTACAATTTAATACACGATTTACTGAATAAAGCTTTGTTAAATCTATGTTAATAATGAACCCTATTTTACTTTTCTTCCCATTTATACACCATCTTGACTTAACTTATCCTCATTGACTCCATGTACTGGAAATTAAGTTGTTAGGTGAATATCTTTGAAGGGTTTAATTTCTTTATGTTTAAGTATGTTTAACTAAATTAATCCATCCAATTATTTAGGATTATTTACAATTTCGAAATTCAATGTAAAGGTTGGATATAAATTATTGAGGATTAATAAAAATGTATTTAATAGGGATATTTCAATTTTCAAACAATTAAATAGGCTCTGGTTTGAACTTTTAAATTACAGGCTGTAATTCTTGGGAATATATTTTAGGCTTTTAATAGAAAATTTTAAATACTTTGAAGAGCATTGTACCTGAAAGGAAGGTGTGGAGGAGATACAGGATTTAGATGTAATTTTATGCGATAGTTAGGTATGAAACCATTGTTGATTTGGGGTTGTGGAGGATTGGGTCGGGAAGTTTTAGTAATAGCTGAAAACCTGGGGATTGAGGTACTGGGATTTCTGGATGAGAGGCCAGAAATGAAAGGTCAAATCGTAGAGGGACTTCCAATTATTGGGGATTTAAATGACTACGATGCCTCCAAATCAAATGTTGATGTAACCTTTGGAGTAGGAGATCCATTTCTAAAGTCCAGATTATATCACAAAACAATAAACAATGGTTTTCAAATTTCCCCTCCTTTAATTCATCCGAGTGTAATCTATACAAAACGAGGATTTGAAATCGGACCTGGTTCCGTAATTTGTGCCGGATCAGCCTTAATGGTACAAGTGAAATTGGGAATAGCCATAAATATTAATCAACTATGTTCTATCGGACATGATTGTAAAATGGGGGATTTTGTAACCGTCTCTCCCGGAGTGATGATAAGCGGAAATGTATCCATTGGTAATCTCACTTTTTTAGGAACTGGTGCGGTAATTCGAGAAAAAATAAATATTGGTGAACAATCTATTATTGCAGGCGCTGCATTTATTGGTAAAGATGTACCGGATAAAGTATTAATGGCAGGGGTTCCAGCAATTGAAAAACGTAAATTATAAATTTATTTATAACCGTATTTATAATTAATAATATTTCACTATGAACGAAAATATAAAACTCAGCGTAACAGTAGTTACCTATAATCAACCGGATTTTCTAATTGAAGCATTAGAAAGTATATTATCCCAAAAAGTTAATTTTAAATATGAAATTGTAGTAGGGGATGATGCTTCTACTGATAATAATCTTGAAATATTAAATTCCTATCAACAAAAATATCCAGGAATATTTTCATTGGTTACGCATACCCATAATGTGGGTCCTTATCAGAATTTTCATGATACTTTGTTAGTTTGTAAAGGGGAATATATTGCACATTTAGATGGAGATGATCGTATGCTTCCGGGTAGATTGCAAAAACAGATGGATTTTCTGGAGGCCCATCCTGAATGTGCAATAGTTGGACATAACCTACGATTGTTTGAACATTATTCCGGAAAAGATATGGGACTGTTCAGTGATAAGCCTATCCCCGAAATAACCACAGATAAAGATTTATTAATTAAAGGAACTTATTTTGGACATTCCTCAAAAATGTATCGAAAATCTAGTATTCCACCTGAAGGATTTGATATTAATGCAGGAGATTGGTTGTTTCATCTTACCAATGCACAATATGGAAAAGTGGGATATATTGATGAAGTATTAGGGGAATATCGCAAACATCCCGGAGGAATATCGGTGGGAATTGCCAATATGCAAAAACAATTAAATATTCAATTATATACTTTAGGAAAAATGAATTCATTGGGTAAATATTCTACAGATTTAATGAACCTTGCCTATGCTAGAGTATATTACAGTTTTGCTTGGGATAGTTTATTGAAAAAAAGTTATCAGCCTTTTCAAGAAGCTATTGTTAAGAGTTATGAAAATAAAATTAAAATATCTGGGATGCAAAAATGGTTAATTCTGTTTAGAAGATACCCAGGCATACTAGTACATTTAGTTAGATTTAAAATATATTTATCAGGATTAATTAATAAATTCAGATAAAATATTTAAAATGTTTTCTTTTGTTAAATTTAAATTTTCCACACTGAAATAAATGGCTTCTCCAATTGTCGCTGAAGAATCTCCTAATCCATTAGCCCTACGGATTTCTACCGGTAAACCTATTTTAAATCAACCCGGATGGCTTGAATTTACCGATTTATCCCAGGCTCATAATTCTCCTTTAGCAGAACGTATGTTATTTTTTAAATTCGTAGATAGGATATTTTTAAGTGAATCCTTTTTTACATTAATCCGCAAACCGGAATATGAATGGGAAATGATTATTGAAGAAATCCGAGAGGCAGTAGATTTATTTTTAAATTCAGGTCTGCCGGCTACCTATGATGTACCGCATTCAGATTTAATTATTGAAAATAGTCAAGAAACTCGGTTAACGGAATTATTAACCTTCGGCATTCGCCAGGCTACGCTCGGCGATGGGGGAATATTAATTTTTGATCGAATTGAAAATGGAACCCTATGGCTGAATGCCTTGGGTGCTTGTGCAGGTTGCCCGCATTTATCCGAAACTATTGGAAAAGGAATTGAACCTGTATTTTTACGGGAATTTAATTTTATTCATCAGGTAAAAGTAAATTCTCCAGGATAAATTAATTAGATAATAAACGGCTTTACTTTAAGGAACTTCTTCAAAATCCACATCCTCCACTTCTCGTTTACTTTCCTCATTAGGGTTTTGACGATAGGGGTTATTCTGCTGTCTTTTTTCTGAATTGGAAGTCCGGGTGGTACCCCGAAAATTAGAATTCCCCAAACCCTCTTTATTCATTTCCTGATGTACCTGGCGGGTGATTATTTTAATTAATCCGCCTCCAAAAACAATCATGATAAAACGGAAAATTAATATTCCTGCAAATAAATAAATAAAAATTTTAAACATTGTTTACTCAAAAAGAAGAATGATTAATAGGATGTTTTGAAACACTATTTTCCAAAATTTCCACATAATAATTTTCATATAAAGGTACAATTTCTTCTAAAGAAAATTTTTGTGCTCTTTTTTCTGCATTTTTGGAAAATTTAGCTAATAGTTTTTCATCCAATAATAATTGTAAGGCCGCGGCAGCCATACCTTCTACATCCCCAACAGGTAATAAAAATCCGGTTTCTCCAGATACATTTAATTCCGGTAAGCCTCCAGTATCCGAAGAAATAACCGGTAAACTGCAAGCCATCGCCTCTAAGGCTGCCAATCCAAAACTTTCTGATCCGGAAGGCATTAAAAACAAATCACTAATAGCCAATAATTCTTCCACAGATTGTTGTTTTCCTAAAAACCGAATATCCTCACATAAATCCATTTGCCTGCATAAATCTTCAGCCTTAGCACGTTCAGGTCCATCCCCAACCATTAATAATTTAGCCGGTATTTTTTCTAATACTTTTTTAAATACAAATATTACATCTTCAATCCTTTTTACCTTCCGAAAATTGCTGGTATGAATAATTACCTTTTCTCCATTGGGTGCTAATATTTGTTTAAAGTGGGATTTATTGGTTAATTTAAAACGTTTTAAATCAATAAAATTCGGAATTACCCGAATGTCACAATCGGTATGAAATGTATCAATAGTAGCCTGACGTAAATAATCAGAAACTGCACTCACCCCATCACTTTCACCGATAGAATATCGAACCACAGGATTAAAGGATTGATCTTTTCCAACAAGTGTTATATCGGTTCCATGCAAGGTGGTTAAAATAGGAACATATATTTGATAGGCTTTGCGTAATATCTCTCTTGCCATAATAGCACTGGAAGCATGCGGAATTGCATAATGTACATGCAGTAAATCCAGGTGTTGAAATCTTGCCACATCCACCATTTT
>RFSG01000065.1 GCA_009924095.1 Sphingobacteriia bacterium | reverse complement strand
GTAAAATTCACCTTGCACACTATCTCTTAGTTCTAAAACACCTCTTGCGTTGAACTGACTATCGCTGTAACAGACTTTACTAGATAATAGAATATAGCCCTCTGCTGTTACCTGTCTTTCTTCTAAGATTAATGTATATTCATAATTGCCTGAATTATTTTATCCGTTTGATATACCGGTGAAAATCCACGAGGAATTATCACCATAAATTTATTTTCAGGCCACCCATTTTCTTTTCTAATATTTATTTTTTGGGATAGGGAAATAGGTTCCCAATCGGATAAGGATATCCCCCAAGTAAATAAAAATAATTTAGAAAGACTTTGAGGTTTCCAACGAATTAATTCTTGTTGTAATATAGTATTGTCGGGTAGAATTAATTCGGCACTATTAATAACCTTAGATACCATCCATCGAAACCAAAGCGTTCGAAAAAACAATCCGCTTTTCTTTCCTGAATAAGTACGAACCTCAGGATTTTTAAGGGTATATTCAAATATATCGGCACCCAAAGCAAATCCCCAAAAAGGTCTAAATCCACTTAACCATGCCCAAGTGCCAAAAGGGGTTAAATGAAGCGCCATTACTAAGGATATGTTATCTTCTTTTAGTTTTTTCTTTAACCATCCTGCTGTTCTCCAAAAATCAAAATATGTCCAGGATTGGTTAGCCCTTCTAGGAGCTATTCGTAAGGTAATTCCCGACAGAGGAATACCGGGTTCTGGTGAATACCAATAAATCTCAATGCCTTCTTGTTGCAAGGCCATCGCCCATTTGCGTGCATGAACATCTGCCAAAGTACACAATAACCCTAGCCGTATACCCATTTTTACGCTTGGGTGATTTGAAGCCTACGCTCAAAAACTTGTTCAAACAATTCCCGATTATCCAAGGCAGCTTGAATTTCAATCTCTAATCCTGAGGGCCCTTTCACTTCAATAGAGATTAAGGCAGAACGAACTTCTAATTTAATTGACTCTACCAGGTGTCTGTGCCCACGGTCTAAATTATCAGCTATTCTTAAGATACCCGATAATTGCCTGACCAACATTTTATGGGTAGGATGTAATAAAGCAAAATGTAAATGATCCCTTGTGGGCAAACTTTTACGATGATACCTAACCACATTACTCATGATTAATAGTTCATCATTAGAAAATCCTGGAAGGCCTGAATTTAAAACAAAATATTGACCATGTTTATGATGTCCGCTACGATTTAAAAAATGTCCGATATCATGTAACATGCTTGCATATAACAATAACTCTCGTTCTTCTTCACCCGTTCCGGTTAGTTCTTCTAATTGATCTAATAAACTAACTGCTAAGGATGCCACATGCACTGCATGGGGTTCATCAAATTGTAGTTTAGCCCCCAGGTTTCGGACTGAACGTTCCCGTAGTTTTCGGTCTCCTGGTATTAATCCCGGCAAATGGGCTTGTCGGCGGGTTTCTATGTAATCATATAAAATCCCTTCTTTTAATGCATAGGTAGAGAGTAATATTTGTTCTAGGTTTAAGGATTGGAGAATTTCATCTACCAAGATGGAACCTAAAACGATTAAATCCACCCGGTTAATGTCCATCCCTGGAAGGGCTGTTCGGCCTGCTTTGTTTAAAATCAGCAGCTTTTGGAATATTTGTTGAAATTGTGGCTGATCAAATCTATATCCGTTAATATGCTCCAGAGAGTGAAAGTCTCTATTTTCGTAAGCAATCAGGGTGGCCAAAGTTTCAAAAGTTCCAGACGAACCCACTAATAATCGTATGGAGAATGCTTTTAATTCTTCAATTAAAGGGCCGATAACTTGTTGAATTAATTTTCTTGCCTGCTCTATTTCTGAAGGATTAATTGGGTCTTGGATTTTTAATTGTTCCAATAATCGGGCTGCTCCTAAATCCAAGGAACGTAGCAAACGAATTTTCCCATCCCGAGCTACAATAAATTCAACACTTCCGCCTCCAATATCCACCAACAAACAATCCTGACCTGGAGGCAAGGAAACTGCATTTTTAACCCCTTGAAAAATTAGTGCAGCCTCTTCATTTCCATTGATAACTTGAACTTTTATTCCTGTTTTAGCTTCAACGAGTTGAATAAATTCTATTCCATTTTTAGCTCCTCGAATGGCACTGGTAGCGAAAGCAAAAACACGAGAAACCTGACGGGTATTAATAATTTTACGAAATTTCTCTAAAGCAATTTGCCCCCGTTCAAAAGCCTCTTTTGCAATATATCCTTGGGTAATCCCCCCTTCTCCCAGTTTAACTGGATCTTTAAACTTATCTTTAACCGTAAATTCTTCCCTGTCATTTACCTCAACTATAAGTAAATGAAAGGTATTGGTTCCTAAATCAATAATTGCAATTTGCTCCATATAGCTCTTCCGCTACAAAGTAAGGCAGATTTACCTACATTCAACCGCATTTTTATAACCCTGAGTAAAAGGAAGAACTCAAATATCTTTAGATTAACCTCCTTAATTTTCGTATTGAGAATACTTCCTGTTAATTTCGCCTTATTGAATTTAATCTAAGCAAAATCATAACTTAAAATATGGCCGACATAATCGAGATGCCCAAACTTAGCGATACCATGACTATTGGGGTTATTGCATCCTGGAATAAAAAGGCAGGAGACCGCGTGAAGTCTGGAGAATTATTAGCAGAAGTGGAAACCGACAAAGCCACCATGGAATTGGAATCCTGGTTTGATGGGGTGTTATTGTACACCGCTGTGGAAGCGGGAGGAGGGGTACCTGTGGGAGATTTAATCGCTATTGTAGGTAAAGAGGGTGAAGAAGTGGAACCCATCTTAAAAGCCTATCAAGTGAAAAAAGGTGCTACTGCTTCCCCTGCGCCTGAACCCGCTACAGTATCTGTGCCTGAACCTGTTGTCGCAGTTGTTCCGGCTTCAATATCTGAAGCAAAACCCACTTCAAACGTTGTAAGCACTTCAGATGCGCGTATTAAAGCATCCCCTTTAGCCAAAGCCTTGGCAAAAGAAAAAGGCATTGACCTTCATGCTATTCAAGGTTCCGGAGATGCTGGAAGAATTGTTAAGCGTGATGTAGATTCTTTTCAACCGACTGCTGCTCCTTCTAGCTCATCCTTCTCTTCTTCCCTTGGGAAAGAAAGCTTTGAAGAAGTACCGGTATCTCAAATGCGGAAAACCATTGCCCGCAGATTAGGAGAAAGCAAGTTTACCGCACCACACTTTTACCTTACCATGGAAATTGACATGGAAAGAGCGGTAGATTCTAGAACACGTTTGAATGAATCGGCAGAAGTAAAAATTTCTTTTAATGATTTGGTAATTAAAGCGGTTGCTGCTGCGCTTCGGAAACATCCAAAGGTAAATTCCTCCTGGTTAGGCGACAAAATCCGGTATAATCATCATATTCATATCGGAATGGCGGTTGCTGTTGAAGAAGGATTATTAGTACCTGTAATTCGTCATGCCGATCTGAAAAGTTTATCGGACATTGCCACAGAAGCAAAATCATTAGCCCAAAAGGCAAAAAACAAACAACTACAACCTGCCGATTGGGAAGGAAATACCTTTACCATATCTAACCTAGGGATGTTTGGAATAGATCAGTTTACCGCGATTATTAATCCTCCTGATGCGTGTATTTTGGCAATTGGTGGAATTCAGCAACAACCCGTGGTGCGTAATGGACAAATTGTTCCTGGGCATATCATGAAAGTAACCCTATCTTGCGACCATCGGGTGGTAGATGGTGCTTTAGGTGCTGCATTCCTGGTAACGCTTAAATCATTTCTGGAAGATCCGATTCGTATTTTACTATAATCATTTACTATAATGAAAGTTACTATCCTTTTGCGATGTACTGTGGTTTTGGTTTGTCTTTGCATTTTTTCTTGTGGAGATTCACATAAGGATACCGGGGGAATAAATCTCGAAGCTCTAGCCGAATCCACACAGCCCCCCAAAGAAAAAGCGGATCAAATGATGCAGGCATTGACTAATTTTTTTCAATACCTACTCACCGTTACCGAAAATCAAAAAGCCATTGAAACCATAAATGAATTTAATAAAGCACATGGTCCTGCCATGCAAACCATTGCGAAAGAATTCACCACTTGGTCACAAAATGCAACTGAGGAAGAACTTCAAAGGCTACAAAAAGAATTAATGGAAAAGCCTTATTATCGTCAGTTGGATAATTCTTTAGATTCCTTGAGTAATCGTATGTTAGATAACCCAGCTTTTCAGGAGGCGATGACAAAACTAATGCAACTTACTCAATCAGAACCTGAGGAAGCCTTACCAGAAGTTAATAAATAAGTTTATTAATTAATTCGTACCGGTTATTCTTCATTATAAATAACCTGTACCACAGTTTGTCCCACCGCCTTTAAAACGGTTGTATCCAAACTATTCATATCATCTTCAATCGTATGCCAATGGGCGAAGAACCCTTTTCCCTCTACATCTCTGGCGATAATATCAATGGTTGGAGTTCCGTTGTGCTGATTTACGTATAGATGGTCATCTGTAACAGGGCCCATTACTTGAAATGGAAAATAGGAAGAATATCCTAAAGCATTGGCAGTTTCCCAAACCTTGTCAACCGTTGACTTTGCAAAATATACGGATACTTGTTCTTGGGGGAACCAGGTATTTTTTCCAGCAACCATATCTAAATTAATCCCATAAGAAGCAATATATCCAGGCACATGTGGATTTTTAGCCCAATATTGGGAGCCTTTACACCAAGTATCTGGGGAATCTTCTGAGCCCTGATCTTCCGTATCCCAAAAAATAATATCAATTCCTACCGCCGGAGTACGTTGGGAGATTAATCGGGCAATCTCCAATAAGACCCCAACTCCACTTCCTCCATCATTGGCCCCAGGCACTGATTTTCTTTCGGTACCTTCTCCTGCATCTGCTGAAAATCGGGTGTCCCAATGTGCAGATAACAATACTCTTTTTTTAATTTCTGGATTAAAAACGCCAATGATATTCCTTACAGGCATTTCTATTTCATCAAATCGTTTTACAACCGTTTTTTGAATGATAACCTTTGCGCCTCTTGACTCTAATTGAGCTGCAATCCATTTTCCACATTTTTCATGCCCTTGAGTTCCGGGTACCCGGCTACCAAAACTGAGTTGTTTTTCAATGTATTGCCAAGCGGAATCCACAGAAAATTCAGGGGCAGCTTTTAGCTTGATTCCCTGAGGAGGGTTGGGTACTTGTTGGGGTGTACTTTTCTTATCCTCTCCGCAAGCCCAAAGCAGGCAAGCCAAAAAAATCCCTATCCATTTATTCTTGTTTAGGCTCATAGCTCCAATAGGTACCCTCCCGTGAATCTTTTAAAGTAATATTTAATAGTTGCAACTCTTCTCGTATTTTATCTGCTGATGCATAATCTTTTGCAAGCTTAGCCTGTTGCCGAAAAGATATTACCAATTCCATCACGCCAGCTAATATTTCTTTGGATGGGGGCTCTATTAATTGTAGACCCAATATTTCCTGAAACCAGGTTTCATAAACATTTACCATTTTTTTTAACACCTGACCCGGAAGAGATTGTAAGAGTTTAACATCTTGTTTTAAAGTATTAAACCAAGTACTTACCCCAAATAAATGTGCAATAACTTTTGCAGTATTTAAATCATCGTTAATGGAGTCCAAGCAATTTTTTTCAAGATTTCTGGGTATTTCCCAAACAGGATTTCCATCATCCTCAACATCGTTTGCATACAAAACCAATTGTTGAAGCGAGTATAACAAATCAGATAATTTACGATAGGCTTTTCCGGCAGCAGTTAGTGCATCATTTGAAAAATCTAAAGTACTTCTATAATGAGATTGAAGAATAAAGAACCTTACCACCATAGGAGCGTAGGCGCGCTCTAAGGCAGGATGATTACCGGTAAACAATTGCTGTAGGGTAATAAAGTTATTTAACGACTTCCCCATCTTCTGCCCGTTAATCGTAATTAAATTACAATGTAACCAGGTCCGAGCTTCATTTCTATGTGTTCCTTCACAAGGATGAAAGGCTGCATTCGCTTGCGCAATTTCGGCTTCATGATGCGGAAACATTAAATCTAATCCTCCGCAATGAATATCGAAAGTAGTGCCCAAATAACGAGTGCTCATGGCAGTACATTCAATATGCCAACCCGGATAGCCTCTACCCCAAGGAGAATCCCATTGCATTAAATGTTCAGGTGTGGCTTTTTTCCATAAGGCAAAATCCAGTGGACTCTGCTTTTCATCTTGCCCCTCCAAGGTTCTATACCCTTCCATTAAGTCTTCAATCTTTCTTCCGGATAAAGTTCCATAAGGATAACTTTCGTTATATTTTCTTACATTGAAATATACCGATCCATGGGCTTCATAAGCGAAACCATTCGCAAGAATTTCTTGAATTAATCGAATCTGTTCTGGAATATGACCTGTAGCTCTGGGCTCAATGGAAGGTCTTAATACTTCCAAGGCATCCATATCTATATGATACGCATCTGTAAATCGTTGGGCAACTTCCATAGGTTCTAGTTGCTCTAATTTTGCCTGACGAATCAGTTTATCTTCCCCTCGATCATTCACCTCATCGGCTAAATGTCCAACATCAGTAATATTTCGAACATATCTAACCTGATAACCTTGATGTTTTAAGTATCGAAACAAAACATCAAAAGAAATTGCAGGACGTGCGTGCCCCAAATGGGCATACCCATAAACCGTAGGCCCACAAAGGTACATACCCACAAAAGGGGGATTCAAGGGTTCAAAGATTGCCTTCGTCCGGGTTAGGGTATTATACAGTTGTAGGGAATTCATTTGCCGAAATTAATGATAGGTTTGGATTCTTGTATCGGATATTTAGGGAAGGGTTAATTTATCTGGTTTAGTGGATGGATTTATCCATCAAATAAGCTCCATGATTTAAATTTCGGGATAAGCTTGCCGACGTCCATTCAATATCTTGTTCTTGAGGATGAACTCTTACTTTACAATCGGGTATTCTGCAAATTTTACAGGAGCCCGAATGGCAGGGATCATTATGAATAAAAAATTCCGTTGGATGGGTTTGTCCTTCATTAAAGGCCAACTCGATTAAGTTCACCTCATCATGTACGGTTTTTAAATCCATATACCAGGGAAGGGTTACATGTGCATCTATATGTAAGGTAGCCCCATACCGGATGATTCTAACATTATGAATATCAATCCAGGTAGGCTTTCGGGCTTTCTTAAGAATCTCCACAAACTCTGCTAATAAGGGCTCATCCGTTTCATCCATAATTCCGCCTAATGATCTTCTTAAGATTCGAATACCCGTAATACTTAACAATCCTCCTAACCCGATAGCAATGAGTGTGTCCAACCAATAATAATTTGTTAATAGTATCAGCCCTATTCCAATAATCAATCCTATGGTGGAATAGGCATCTGACTTTAAATGTTTGCCACTGGCAATTAACAACAAGGATCTATGTTTTTCCCCCTGTCGTTCTAAGGAATATCCCATGATATAATTTGCCACCCCAGCAAAGGCAATTAATCCTAAACCAAAGTCAAGTGCCTGAATAGATTCTGGAAACCATATATTATAAATTGATTTATAAATGGTAAGTGCTCCGGCAACAGTTATCAAGGTTCCTTCAATTGAGGCGGAAACGAATTCAATTTTCCCATGTCCATAGGGATGATTTTCATCCTTGGGGCGGGCAGCAAGTTGCAAACTATACAAACCCATCAATCCTGCCAATAAGTTGACAATTGATTCTAATGCATCGGTTAGGATAGCATTGGAACCCGTTTTATACCAGGCAACCCATTTAATCCCGAATAAAACCAAACCTCCCGCTAAGACCCATCCTTGAAGTCGAAGGTTCTTGCGGGAGATTTCTGCATTCATTTGAGGTATTGCCTGCTATAAAGAAGGCAATCGATTTTCAATTATTACTTAATCTTTAAAGCACTTTCTCCAATTAAGAACCCTTCGCAGTAAATCTTAATTTTCAAATTCCCTTTTTCAAACTTCTTACTATCCGGATGGTAAACAACGGTTACCTTTTGAGCTGTACGGTCATAATTAATCTGTTGACTAAAGGTGTAAGGAAGCTCACGTTCTTCAAAAGTGAAAGTTCCGGTACCCGCTTTGGAATCTCTTGCGATTGTACCATCTGGTTTGAGAATTTGAATGAACAAATTTTTACTTCCTTCCGAAGCAACTGCATTTTCTAAAATCGAAAATTGAACCTTTAAATTATCTAAACGACCTGCCTTAAACTCTTCTTCCGCATCCGACTCTTTACCACTGTTTTTTACATTGGTATAACGGAAATTCGCAGCTTTTAAAATAGCAGCCACATTAACTTTTCCTTGCAGGATATCCTTCTCCATTGCCAAATGATCGTTCTCTGCATCTACGGCTTCTTTTTCTTTACTAATGGCTTCTTTTTCAGAAGTAACCGAAGCCAATTGAGATTTCAACTGCGTAATTTCTTCCTCATATCTCTGGATTGTTTTTTCCATACCTGCAATTTTGCCACGGTATTCATCCGCTTGCGCAGCATTGATCTTGCCTTGTTTTAAAAGCTGATCTATTTGACGTTGTTTCTTGCTCAGTTCCTTGGTTTTTTCGGCAATCAATTTATCTTTTTCTTCTACAGCTAAATCCTTACGGTCTAACTCAGCTTGCATTTCGGTTAAATCTTGTTCTAAAGATTCAATTTCTGTATTCATCTGTTCGGCATTCTCAACCAATTCACCATTTTCTTCCTGCATGCGGAAACGATCATCCAATAGCCAGCCAATTACGGATAACATAATGATGAAGGCAGCTACAATTACAATTTTTACAACAAGGTTTGATTTCATATTTATTTTTGAAAGGTAAATGAACTTTATTTTAAAGAAAAGGAAGATTGTCCGACCTGAGTATCCTCTACATACACTTTAGCCGGATAAGTCCCTTTGGATAAGGGAGTTGAAGGTGTCCAGGTAAAGCATAATGAAAGAGACTGGCCTTGATAATCTAAACGCGTTTTTTCTGAATAAACAATGGACTTACCACCGGATTCAAATGTACCTCCGGATTGAGTACTTCCATCTGGATTCATCAAAACAAGATAAGCAGTTTTACTTCCCTTACGGGTTAATGAATTTTCAGATAAGGTACAGCAAATTTTTAATTTGGAAAATTTATCTGCTTTAAATTCAGTTCCAGCTTCTTGTTCCTTCCCATTGTTTTTGATAGGAATAAACTTAAACTGTTCTGCTTTTAAAATGGCAGCCCCTTCGATTTTTACTTGATATAGAGTATTCTGATCTTTTGCTTGGGAATATTGTTGCTTGATACTATCCCTTTCTCCGGCCACCATTTCAACCTGATTTTTTAAAGCCGCATTTTCAGCTTTTAATTCAGCAATTTCGTTTTGATACTTTTTAATGTAATAGGTTAATTGATCCACCTTTCCCTGCTGCTCCATTGCTTTTTCTTCGGATAGTTTACCCGCAGCCACTAACTTAAATATTTGACTTTTTAGCTTTTCTACCTCAACCGCTTTTTCCTGAAGCAAGGCATCTTTTTTCTCGGTTTCAATATCCCTGTTTTGGATTTCAGTTTCCATCGCAGCTAAATCTCCTTCTAATCCAGTGATTTCCGTTTCTAACTGCTCCTTGTTTAAGATTAACTCTGCAATCTCAGCATCTTGTTGAAAGTATAACCAGGTTAATAACAGTATTAATATTGTTATTACCCCTCCCCCTACCATCCATAGAGTTTTGCGTGATAAAAGAGAAGTATTATTTGAATTTGGCATTACGAGCGTAAAAATACATAATTTGCGGGTAGTGGATTTCAGTAATTTTGCACTTAGTTTCCGGATGTAAAATTTAGAATTCCGCAGTCCTCTTTTCTTACTCCTACTTTACATGAAAATGAATTGGATATCAGCCTCTCTATTATTGGGAATAAGTTTCTTTTGTCATCCTGTATTTGCACAGGTGATTAATTTAACTCCTCAAGCATTTAAGCAACAAATGGAAGCAAAACCCGGGTATTTACTGGATGTGCGCACCGACTGGGAATATGCTGAAGGGCATCTCAAACAAGCCCAAAATTCAGATGTTAATTCTCCCGTTTTTGAAAAATTAGCGAATATATTGGATTCTGAAAAACCTTGTTATGTGTATTGTCATAGTGGAGGAAGAAGTTCAGAGGCCTCTGCCCTACTGGTTTCAAAAGGGATGAAAAAGGTGTATAACCTAGAAGGGGGTATCTCTGCTTGGAAAAAACAAGGATATCCCGTTGTAAAGAAGTAAGGTTAACTATCTTTATCTGGCAGTATATCCTCCGTCTGCCAACAATAATTGTCCTGTAATAAAAGAGGCTTGCTTAGATAATAAAAAAGCAACTGCCTGCGCAATCTCTATCGGATCACCCATTCGATTTTGGGGATGTAATCCTTCAATATAAGCTTTCGTAGCTGGGTCTTGTAATAAGCCTGCATTCGTCAACATAGGGGTTACCACAAACCCCGGACCGATTGCATTGATCCGAATTCCCCGGGTGGCATATTCAATGGCTGCTGTTTGGGTTAAGCCCACCACTGCATGTTTTGCAGCTACATACGAAGCTGCTCCTGCAAAGCCCACCGTTCCCAATATAGAAGCACAATTCACGATAGCACCTCCTCCAGATTTTAACATCTCCGGTATTTGATACCGCATCCCATAAAACACTCCATTTAAATTAACTTGAATAACCTGATGCCAGGATTCAATCTCCATCTGCCCAACTGGTGCTGAAACACCTGCAATTCCAGCATTGTTAAATGCCATATCTAACCGACTCCATTTAGCAACAATAGCTTCAACACATTTCTTTACCTCAATCGCCTCCCCCACATTACACGGGAAATATTCCCCCTCTCCTCCAACATTTTGAATAATCGCTAAGGTTTCCTTTGCTCCCGCTTCATTGATATCACAAACTGCCACCTTTGCTCCTGAAGCTCCCATCAATTCCGCAGTAGCCCTACCAATACCGGTTGAGGCACCTGTAATCATCACTACCTTTTTTTCAAATTGTATATTCATAGGCTAAAGGTAATGTTCTATTCAAGGTGTAAAAATGATTTACCTCACTTTAATCGAGTTTACTAGTTTTTCTAAGAGAACCTTTCCGATTTTTTCTCGATCAAAATTTTCTTCTGCCACAAATCTTGCCTTAATGCCCAAGAGTCTTGCCCGTTCTGGATTATTATACCATTCTTGTAAAACTTTAACTAAGGATTCAGGATTTTTCGGATCCACGACAGCCCCAATATCCTCCTTTCGAATCATCTCAGCTTGCCAACCTTCAAAATTCACAATCACAGGCAATCCTGCTGCACAATAATCATAAAACTTATTTGAACTATTCGTAGATAAAACAGGATAGGGTGCAAAACATACCATACCCGCCTTTCCTTGATGAAGACGATGAACCAAGGTGTTCTTAGACATTGAATCCTCCCAAACTAAAGTTTCTGGTGCACCCAAATTAAAATACATCTCCTTTAATCTCTCTTCATCATTCCCATTACCCACTAAATGTATTTTAATTTTTAAAAAACCTTGTTGTGATAAACTATTCGCTGCCTCCAATAAATACTGTAATCCATTCACTCTCCCAATGGATCCTGTATAAAACAATCGAAAATATTCGTCATTCAAATCCGGAGTCGGATTAGGATAAAATTCACGCAAATGGGTTCCATTATAGGAAACAAAACATTTATCTTTATACGAACCCAGCCTGCATACCAAAAACTCCATCCCAGGAGATAATAATACAATTAGACTTGCTGCTTGATAACATCTGCGTGTATAATTATCCCAATACGCTTTACTGAATCTATCCCGAACTAACCCCATACCGTACCATACATCCGGCCATACGTCTGCTAATTCTATTACCAGCGGTACTTTGTGAATTGTACTTAATTTTCGGCCGGCAGCCAGGGTCTCCAAGGGTGTTGAAATTGCATAAATAAGATCAGGTGATTTTTCTCTTTTTAGATATTGAATTAATTGAAATTTAAATTGCCGAAAAATAAGTATTCTACGTAAAGGAGATAATTTAGAATGATAAACAACCGGAAAAACGTTTACTTCAACTCCTTTGGAAAAATAAGTATTGACCTGATTATTTTTTTCAAAATAATTAGGAGGATACCCGGATTGCCCTGTAAATACCCGTACCTGATGCCCTGCTGCTTGCCATTGCTGAGCCATAAACAATGACCGGTCATTTCCCTTCACTTCCGGCGGACTAAAATGCAGGTGTAAAATCCAAATAACCATATATTTATATATTATATTTCGATAATATATCTTAGGTTATTAAACAGATACATTGGGAACCAATCTTCTTTGCCAAGTTCGGTAATACATCCAAGCCATTCCTGCGGCTAATAATCCCAAAACCCCCATTTGCTGATGTAAGGTAACTTGACCGGTTACTACCAACAATGCGGTAAAAAACTGGATTAATCCTAATATCCAGGGAAGGGCGGATTGCCTTATCCCACTATATACCAACATATGGGTAAGATGGTCTTTCCCCCCTTTAAATGGAGACTTCTTGCGAATTAACCTGGATAAGGTCACCATAAAGGTATCCGTTAAGGGAATAAACGCCATCCCGTAAATTAATACGATTGTAGATTGAATATCTTGGGAAGAAGGTTCCCATCGAATACGAATCATCATAAATACCGCTGCACCTAATAAATGGGAACCCGCATCTCCCATAAAAATGTGAGATGGATACAAATTCAAATGCAAAAAACCTACAATGGCTCCGCCCAATAATAATATGCCAAGTAACCACGGATCAGATAAATTACCCCCCAAAGCCAAAGCCGCAACGAGTGCTAAAACCGTCATTCCAGTTACCCCATCTATATTGTCTAACATATTTAAACTATTTAACAAGCCCATCATTAATAATAATGAACCCATAGCATCTAATACAGGAATATTACAAATCTCCATTCCCCAGCCTCCATAATAAGCAAGTACTGCAGCCATAAATTGCCCAGCCAACTTTTGCCAAGGATTTAAATGGTATAAATCATCTATCAACCCTGTTAAGGTAGCGATGCCCAAAAAACCCCATAAACTCCATTGTTGTACGGGTGTAAGTGTTGGGGAATTTATCAACCATAAGATCATCATGGGTAGCCACACCACTGCCATTCCAAGTCCGCCGGTTAAAGGCTTTGGGCTTGCTGTCCATCGTAAATGCTCGGGTTGAAGAGGTTTGCGGATTCCATACCCATACATCCCTTTCCATAACCAACGATTTACCGCCCAGGATACAATCGCACCTACGGGTAATATCATCCAAAATATTTCTTTGGGCATATTTCAAATGTAGGGATAAATGAGATTCACATTATCCCCAGTTCATGAAGCAAATTATCTTTTAGATTCGCTTAACTTTAACCCACTATATCCACACTGCTTCAGTTCACACCTGACATGAAGACCAAATCCACTATTCCAGTCATCTCTCCCTATTTAGGTTGGGGAATTGCCATAATTTCTATGCTTGCCTATTTACCCGGTATTTATGGAAAATTTGTTTGGGACGATGAATTGTATCTAACGGCAAATCCACAAATGGGAAAATTAGATGCTGCCCATTTAAAATTAATATTAACGGAAATCATCGCAGGGAATTGGCACCCCTTAACTATGTTGAGTCTTGCCATTGATTTTTTGTTTAATGGCTTAACCTCCACCACCGGATATCATATTACCAATCTTGTTTTACATGGAGCGAATACAGTTATTCTTTATTTTATCCTACTAAAGTTTTTTAAACATTGGTTGCCGATTGTATTCATTACGCTTTGTTTTGGAATTCATCCCTTACACGTAGAATCTGTCACTTGGATTTCCGAACGTAAAGATGTTTTGTATGTATTTTTTTATTTTCTGGCATGGTTTGTTGGACTTAATTTTAAAGGTAATCAAGGAAAAATACTAATTACACTTTTCTTTGCGCTTTCTTGTCTTTCAAAAGCAGTAGCTGTTACGTTTCCTTTAACTTTATTATTAAGTTATTATTTACTTTCTCCGAATGATATTTTAGCGAAAATAAAAAAAGAATTACCGTGGTTTATCTTATGGTTCGTCATGGCTTTAGGAACTGGAATTATGGCCATATCGGCTCAGGGAGAATCCGTACGAGATTATAAAATATATCAATTAAGCGATAATTTTTTTGTAGGAATGTATGCTTTATTATTTTATCCGTTGAAATTAATTGCCCCATTTAATTTATCAGCGTATTATCCCTATCCCTCAAAAATAAATACCTTACCTCCCCTACTCTTTTTAATTTCTCCGGTTATTTTAGGAATAATAATCTTTTTATTTTGGAAACTAAAATCGAAATTTCCTCAAATAATTCCTGGTGCATTATTTTATTTAATTGGAATACTTCCTTTAGCACAATTTTTACCCGTAGGAAATTGTGTGGCTGCAGATCGATATTCCTATTTAGCATCGGTAGGAATTGCTTGGATGCTTTGGGGACTTATTGGCAATTATTTACTCCAAAATATTAAAGAGAAATTATTATGGATAATCCCATTCGCCTATTTAGCCTTGTATTTTCCTCCAACTTGGATAAGAACAAATGTTTGGAAAGATACCGTAACCTTATGGACAGATGTGAAAGATAAATATCCTGAAGTTGCGATGGCGCATTATAATTTAGGGAATTATTACATGGATGGAGGAAATAATGCCAAAGCATTAGAATATTTTAAAACTGCTTGTAATATTAATCCAAAACAAAATTTACATCCAAATTATGAACATGCCTGGAATAATCTGGGAAATGTTTATTTTCAAGAAAAACAATATCCCCAAGCTTTATCGGCTTATTTATATTTAATTAATTATGATAGCACCTATCCAGGGGTATATGTTAATTTAGGAAATTTATATAGAGATATTAAAAAACCGGATTCTGCTTTATTTTATTTAAATAAGGCAATATTTTTGCAACCCAATCATCCCGGAATATTACAAAATATGGGTATGGTAATGATAGATTTAGGAAATTTATCGGCTGCCGATTCGATTTATCAGTCATTATTAAAAACACATCCCGACCTGGGGATGGTTATGCAGCAATTGGGAGTTATTCAAGGAATGAAAGGAAATCCTCAGGGTGCCTTAGATTGGTATGCCAAGGTGTTACAAATTCAACCCAATAATCACTTGACTCGAATTAACGCTGCAGTAACCTTAAATCAAATGGGGAGAAGCGATTCTGCTATATACTTGCTTCAAGTAGCTGCCCGTAGCGGATTTCCGCAAGCTCAAGAGATGCTCAAATCGAATGGGTTAACATGGTAAACGTGTAGTCCGAATAAATAATAATAATCTATTTTTTAATTTTATTTTTTTTAGTACAGTCTATATCGCTCTACTAAATCTGGGAATTGTATTTCCATTATCTATTATTCGAGGGTCCAAACAGGCGACAATATTTCGCAGAAAAGGCCTTACAGATTCATAAAAATCCATCTACATTAATAAATGAGTACATTCACAAAAAATCACCTATCCTAAAA
>RFSG01000064.1 GCA_009924095.1 Sphingobacteriia bacterium | reverse complement strand
CTGGTCGTGATTCCGGTTAAAGTGGTATTAGAAGTTCCATTGGAATAAGTAAAACTCCAAGGGGATGAATTGGTGAATTGAACGGTTAGATTTGCGCTCGCGCCAGAACAAATCGTTCGACTACCCGACATCACAGCAAAAGGCTCAATACATGCCACGTCTGAACTATACCCATCATAGCTTCCTCCTTTAAACTTGGTTATATCATTTGAGGCTAATCCGTTGATAGAAAACACTGCATCGCTATTATCGGTAACGGTAACATCGGTTCTATCGGTGACTCGCACCAAGGCCTGTTGAGTGATGGAACCCGTTGGTATCAACCAACTAAAGAAAGTTCGGCTGGCGGGAATTGAATCCACAATCAGATTCCAGTTGGATCCGTTGTTAGTGGAGTATTCCAAACGAACATTTAATACACTCGCAGAAGTCCATCGAACCGGACGCATAGTTCCGTTTTGGTAAGACTCCGAACCATTCGGAGATTGTATAGAAACTGCAGCTGGAGGGATGGTAAACACCCCATTACTAGCATCTGTTACGGTAGGGTCGGAAGTATCAGTTACCCGTACCCGAGCGGTAGTTGTACCCAAAGGTCCGGCACCATTTACTACCCAGGGAAAACTACCGGTACCCCCGGGAGTAGTACTAATAATTAAATTCCAGGTACTACCGTTGTTGGTGGAATATTCTATCCTTACATTAGAAACATTCTGACTTGTCCAAGTGATGGTTTGGGTGGAAGCTCCAGGCCAGTTTTCGCCTCCGTTGGGAGAGGTTAATAACAATGATTTGGGTGCCGAATTATCAGAGGAATACCCGTCAAATGATCCTCCCTTGAATTTAGTGATATCATTGGCTGGTGGGGAAGCGATGGTAAAGTTGGTATCTGAAGAATCTTTAACAGCATAATTTAATCTATCCAAAACTCTAACCCTAGTTTGGGTTCCAGTAATCCCACTGGGAATTACCCAGCTGTAAAAAGTCCGCGAGGCTAATATAGAATCCGTGATTAAGGACCAGGTTGAACCAGCATTTGTGGAATATTCCAGACGAACATTTAATACAGATTGTGATGTCCATCGAATTGGACGCATAGTACCATTAAAATAAGATTCCCCTCCATTGGGAGATACTACAGTTACGTTAGATCCCGGAATCGTCCAGGTATTATTACTCATGTCGGTAATTGAACCATCGGTTACACTAGTCACTCTAACTCTACATTGAGATGATCCTAAGGTTCCAACTCCGGGAATTGTCCAGGGATAGGTTTGAGGACCTGAAGGATAATTGTTTTCTATGACAATCCAGGATGACCCATTGTTAGTAGAATATTCAATTCTCACATCAGAAAGATTAGTAGAATTCCAGGTGATATTTTGAACGGTAGCCCCTGCCCAACTTTCTCCTCCATTGGGAGCGGTAACCGTTATGCTCTTGGTACCTGTATTATCCATGGAATACCCGTCCCGGCTTCCCCCTTTGAACTTGGTGATATCATTTGCCGGCGAAGTAGTTACTGAGAATACTGCATTGGATCCATCATTTACAGTACTATTGGCTGCATCTTCCGCTTTCACTAAATATTGAGAACCTGAAATAGTGGGTACAGTCCAGGTATAAAAAGTTCGGGAGGCCGGAATAGCGGTAGCAATACTGGTCCAGGCACTTCCATTATTGGTAGAATAAAATAAATTTACATTTAAGATAGAGCTGGAAGTCCATCGGATAGCCCTACTTTGGCCATTGTAAAAAGTCTCTCCCCCATTAGGGTATTGAATAGTAAGGGTAGAGGGAGGAATGGTAAAATTAGCATTACTATCAAAAACACCTGAATTTGCAGTAGAAGTAATTCTAACCTGACAAGTGGTAGACCCAAGAGGACCTGCACCTACAACCGTCCAAGGGTAGGGAGAGGAAGCCGCCGGATAATTGGTAACAATAGAAATCCAGGTGCTTCCATTATTGGTAGAATAATCAATGTTTACGTTGGCAACCCCTGAAGAAGTCCAGGTAATATTTTGCGTGCTAGCTCCGGCCCAGGTCTCCCCTCCATTCGGAGCAGTAACTGTAATCTGGGCCGATAAATAACCGACACTAATAAGTCCTGCAGAGAGCAGATTAAACAATAACCTTTTCATATTCAATTGAAGTAAAAAGGTTAGTTACATCTGTTAAAACGCAACTCATTAATAAGCATATTACAATCTTGAGAATTGGAAAATGAAAACCGCCAGTATCTTGATGAGGTTGGGATAAAGCTCAAATTTTGAAAAGCATTGATATCTTTTGCGGGAGTAACAAGACCTACTTGTGTCCAAGGTCCTGTTGAACTGCTGCCGGTTTCAATAATTACCATATCCACGTCATAATATTGATTTCCATGCCAAGGTCTGGCATAGGTATAGATTCCAATTCCATTCAAGTTAGTAGTAGATACAAAATCTACCACGACCCACATAGGGGCACCTGTGACACAACTTCCTCCATATCCCCAATAACTTTGACTTCCGGCAGTGGTATTTCCATCAAACAACCGGGTAGGTCCATAACTGGAAGTGTTGGTTGCATACGGAGTATTATTTGAATAAGTGGTATTGGATTGTGTCCAGGATTGTGTTCCGGATAAAATAGACGGACTTGAACAAGCTGCAATTACCGGCACGGCAACGATAGAAGTTGCAGTACAGCTTCCCTGTGTTACGGTTAAGGTTGCGTTATAGGTTCCGGCAGAACTCCAGGTCACTTGAGGATTTACAACCGTGCTGGAAGCAGGGGTTCCACTGGGGAATGACCAACTATAAGTAGTACCCACTGGCATAAGGGGCCCAAAAAAGGAACTGGCAGTACCCACCGCCGCATAACCTCCATTCGGATAGGAAATCGTAAAATCCCCACTCAAAGCAGAACATCCCGCACGGAAACCAAAACTTGTATTACGACCAGTGCTTGGATTACTTGTCATACTACCTCTATCCGAGATTACTAAGCCATTACAAGAACTATTGTTTTTTGCTCCAAAGCCTGCAGTAGCAGTTGACCCAGTATTTGAGAAAGAATTAGCAGTTGTATTACTACTATTGGCACTGGCTCCTGGCCAATTGGATACATCTGCATGACCCGCAGAAACCAAAATTCCATTTCCATGATCGCCCCTAAAGGATCTTCCTGCAACATGATTTAGAGAAATGTAATATTCATTCAAATTATCTCCCATATTACAAACACCATAAAAGGTATTTCCTGTTGCTGACCTGGTACTTGTTGAGTTATTGGCCAAAATACCCACACGTACAGGACCCGTTCCTCCATCACCTTGACTTACAGCTGGGTTAGCGTACCCAAGACCAAGACCTGTCACTGATTCAGTTCCATTTTCATTTCCAACTATGGTAGCACCACTGTTACAAGAATAATTAGTATTTCCCCAAGGGCGATCATTGAGTACTGGAGGCAAAGGACCCCGACATGCTTTTTCAAATTCCAACTCTGTTAATGGCCTTAAGGCAGCCCAATCTGTATAAGCCATTCCATCCATGGCATTCAAATAATTACAAGCTCTGTCAGGTCGTGCAGTTGAATAAACCCTTGGAGTAGTTGAATTTACTCCGGCTGTTTGCACTAAAATGGTTTGTCGGTTAGTGGGGGCTGTTAAACCATCCCAGGCATACTGCCCGGGGGTATTGGTAGAATTTTGAACTCTTGAGGATTGTTGGGTATAGGTTAAGGTATTTAAGAAATCACAATACTGCCCCTGGGTAATTTCATATTTCATGATATAAAATGGCAAATATCCGGTTGGGTACATTGCACTATCCTGACCAGTAACAATGTTACCATCACAATTTAAATCCAATCCATTATCTCCATCTATTCTTAAAAAATTTACAGGAGAACCGGAAGCATTTACAAAATTTGAGGAAGATATCACAGGTGACATTCGATCATCAATGGTGTAAGGTAAATGCTGAGAAACAGCATACAAAGAGTTGGATGAGGAACTGTTTACGCCATTCCCGTCTCCAATAGTAAATGGCCCCCCGGGAATATACACCATCTCAATACCATAAATTGTCAATAAAGGGGTTGCGCCGTTTGAAACGCCATCCGTACCATACGCCCATTGCAACTCAACGGTTGTAGAATTTAAGGTTCCGCTGCCAAAGTCTCTGCGACTTATCATAGCACCCTTGCGGTCACAGGAAACCTGAATGCTTAATGGTGTACCTGTTCCCGTAGAGAAGCCGGAAACATTTAATGTTGCATGATTCCACACACCTGTAGTGGTGCTCCACTTACAAAACACCCACACTGCATCATTATTAACGTTGTCTCTCCAAGAGTTCTCCCAGGTAAGATTAAACCGAACCTGCCAGGTTTGGCTTGTGGTATTTTGACCAGTTAATGCGGTATTAGAAATGACCAACCCGTTCCCAAAAACAATAGGGTTTAGGCAAAACATAATTCCTACAAATACCAATAATGAGGTAAAGAAACTTTTCATACTAAATTGCAAATAAGGACATGGATTTATACCAAGACCAGGCTTGGAACATATAAATTTACTAAGCTTTAGCCAATGCAAACCAATAAGTTATCAATTTGTTTAGATTCTGGAAACGGATTATAAGTAATATTAGCAACAGGAATTATTTATTAAGATAACATTAAGAAAACATCCGCATTTTAACAAAAGCATAAAAAAGGTAACATTGACATTTTTGATAAAAAAATTCAGGGAACCTTGTGGGGTTCCCTGAATGCTAATTAAAGTTATTATCTACTAGGTAAGTTATCGCACCAACCACTTATCTCTAAGCGTTACGCCTCCCTGAACAGTTTCAATCATATATTGACCACTACTTAAAGGTAAGGTAAATCTTACTCCATCCTGCCATTGATCGTTAGTTACATCGTCTCTTTGGATAGATTTCAATAATAAGATTCTTCCCTGCATATCGTAAACTTTGATAGTAATGGTAGGATCTTCAGCATCCAATCCGCTCCAGGCCAGATACAACTCAACGCCTTCTCCTGGATTCGGCCAAATCTTAAGCGTTTGATTGCCACGGCTTACGGAAGTAGACTCTGAATAGGCTTCTGTGTTTTCAGGTTGGGTATCTCCATTCGCCTCAACTTGACCCGGGTCAGGAGCACCTTCTCTGCAGTTCACTACGGCTACGGTTACAGTATTCGTAAGCCATCCACAACCTGGAACATGCGCAGTCACGGTGTACGCTCCTGCATTCGCAGGCTGAACCCCAAACTGAGTTGCCGCACGACCTGAAGAGGTAAACGCTGCAGGTCCAGTCCATGCATATCCTCCAGCTCCCGTTAGTAATGGTGCAATTAATCGAAGGGTTTGATTTGCACAAACCGGAGTATTTGCAGTAGGTACAAACAACCCAGGATTTGAAACTTGCACTGGAGCCGTTGTAGTACTAAAGCTTGGACAACCCGGACTGGTTACTGTTAAGGTATAGACACCGTTATTAATCGGTTGAGCATTCGTAATAGAATCTAACCGGTTACCACTAGTAAATGTATTGGGCCCTGTCCACCGATAAGTAGCCGTTCCGGTAACTGTACTCGCTGTGAAGACCAAACTGGATCCCTGACAAATCGGAGAATTCGTACCCATGGTAACTCCGGAAACTCGGGTACCTACTGTTACACTTGTAGTAGAGGATATTACCCCACAACCAGAAACTGTCGCCAATAAGGTATAGACTCCAGCAGAAACAGGTTGCGTATTGCTGATAGAAGGGTTCTGCAGAGAAGAACTAAATCCTGAAGGACCATCCCAACGATAGGTGGTACCTAACATATAACCTGTACTAAAGTATAGGAAGGATCCCTGACAAATCGGACTTGTAGAACTGGCTGTGAGACCAGCAGTATTGGTTACATGAACAACTGGTGTTACAAATACTCCTGTACCGCAACCCGGTGTGCTTACTTGTAAGGTATATTCTCCAGCAGCCAATGTAGTTACACTGGTTAGAGAGTCATTTGCAGAACCTCTGGTAAAGCCATTCGGACCTGACCATCTGTAAGTATATCCACTGCGAACAGTACTGCTTAGATATAAAGTACTTCCTACACATACTGGAGAGTTGGTTTGCAAGGCAACTCCGGTAAACGGTGTTCCAACTGTAACACTCGTGGTTGTAGTTGCAACCCCGCACTGTCCGCTAACAGTAGCAGTATAGACTCCACTTGCTAGCGGTGAGGCATTAACTATGGACGGTGTTCTTAGTGTTGAAGTAAAGCCATTTGGACCACTCCATACACAAGTAGAATAATTGTTCGGCCAGGAGTTGGTGAAGTTTAAGGTATTGCCCTGACAGATTGGAGTATTTGATCCAATAAACAATTGAGGAACAGTATCCACAACCACATTCGTAGTTCTAACTATCGAAGGACAGCCTGGACTGGTTACCGTTAAATTGTAGGCACCTGCATTTGCCAACTGAGCCGAAGGAATAGAATCAATCCGGTTCAAAGAATTAAACAATCCAGGACCCGACCAGCTATACTGTGCATTATGGATATTAGTCGCACTCAATCCAATTGTATTTCCTAAACATACTGGCGTGTTACTGGTAGCTACTACCCCTCTTAAGGATCCACCGACAGTTACTGAAACAGTATTTGATAATGGACTACATCCTGTTCTGGAAACCGTTAAGGTATATAGACCCTCATGAATCGGAGTAACCTGAGAAATAGAAGGCGTGTAATTGTTAGCTGTAAATCCATTCGGACCCGTCCATGCGAACGATACATTCGGTTGGCTAACAGAACTTAGATATAGATTGTTGCCTTCACAAATGGGTGAGTTAGAAGAAATAGCAGCAGACAATGCAGGATAAACGGTTGCCGTTGTCGTACGGGTAACAGCTAAACAACCTGGGGTTCTAATGGTCACTGAATAAACTCCATCCGCTTGAGTAGTAGCGTTAAAGATGGTATCATTACTCCGTGTACTGTTAAAGTTATTAGGACCTGTCCAGGTGTACGTTGCATCTGAATAATAAGTAGAAGAAAGCAACAGATTAGAGCCTGCGCAGATTACCCCACCAGTTGTAGCATTGGAGTAATTCAGATTATTACCCACCGCAGTAGTAGTGGTAAAGGTTAAGGTACCACAACTTGGAACCGTAACATTTAAGGTATACACACCACTTACAGATGGGGTGGCATTCATGAAGTTAACCTGCTGCAAGGCAGAACTAAATCCATTAGGTCCTCTCCATAAGTATTGATTAGAACGACCGCCACCTGTACTTAGGGTAAGAATACCTCCTCCACAAACAGGACTATTCGTAACTGGTGCTAGATTCAAGGTATTGGTTACTTGTACCAATACCGTTTGGGTCATTGTACCACATGAACCGGAAGATACTTGTATGGTATACATACCCGCCATATTGCTAGTAACAGGTGCAATTGTATCGGTTTGTCTACCACTACTATATCCGTTAGGTCCTGTCCATGCGTAATTCACCCCATTAATTGCTGAGGCAGATAAAATCAAGGAGCCACCAGCACACACTGGAGTGTTACTTCCCGATTGAACCATGGTTACAGAAGGAGTAACCTGAACCCAAATACTGTCGCGGATACTTCCACAACCCGGAGTGTTCATTTGTACATAGTAATATCCTGTCTGATTCATCTGAATAGCAGGTACACGAGTAAGTCCTTGACCCGCAGTGTATCCATTAGGCCCTGACCAATTATAGGTAGCGTACATGCTATTTCCTATTGCGTTCAAGTCCAAATTGTTTCCTTGGCAAATTAAAGTCTGACTAGCCGTGATACTCATGGCAGGCGTAGGATTCACAATAGAATTGAACACATTAACATACGTCGGACATCCAGGGCTATTGGCCGTTATGGTATAGGCTCCAGATTGATTGGTTTGAACATTACCCAAAACAACATTTCGAGAAGTTCCCGTAAATCCATTCGGTCCAGACCAAGCATAAGTTACTCCAGGAATTGAATTTACCCCCATTCTTAACGTATCACTCTGGCAAACAGGTGAATTATTCGTTGGTACCGTATTCACCATAGAAGAACCTACCTGCAAGGTAGTATAGTAAGTTAATGGATTACATCCGGGCTGAGTAGCGGTCAAAGTATACTGACCTGCATTAGCTACTGAAGCATAGTTAATGGAAGGGGTAGACCCAGACCAACTGAAACCGTTGGGACCAGTCCATACATAAGTTCCGTTATTTATATACACTGAACTGAAGTAAACTGGAGTACCTTCACAAACCGGTGAGGTAACCGTTGGAGTTATTGAAATAGTCGGGGTAACAGTAACCATCATGGTGTCTGACATACTATTACACATAGGTGAGGTAATCGTTAAGGTATAAATTCCCTGGTTTTGCATTGGAATAGATAACACTTGAGGATTACTGATGGAAGCGGTAAATCCATTAGGCCCTGACCAATAATAGGTACTAGATCCAGGATATCCCCCATTAGAAGTTAGATTTAAATTCTCTCCTGAACATAATGGAGTATTTCCAGTTGCAGTTACGCTACGGATAGAATCATTAACCAATAAACGAGTAGTATCTGAAACCGGTGAACATCCAGTAAATGATGCAGTTAATGTGTAAACTCCGGCACGATTAAAGTTAATCGGAGTAATCACAGGATTCCTTTGGTTAGAAGTATAGGAATTTGGTCCATTCCACTGATAGGTCACCCCAGTAAATCCGGTAGAAGAAAGGCTAACAGAAGTACCTGAGATACATACCGGAACCTGTGATTGTACTCTTATGGAGTCTCTAAGATTCATGGTAGTGAAGGTAATCGGAGTAGAATTAGACCCGGTTACACAACTTGCAGAAGCTCGAACCCTAAAATAGTATGGAGTGGCAGTAGTTAAGGTACCGACCGTGGTGGTGGTGGTGTTCCCAACATTTAAGGCTGCATATCCACTTACTAAATTCGTAAACAAGGCATCTGTTGCAAGGTCAATTACATAACTCGATACTCCAACCCCAGCGCTCCAATTTACACGAGCAGTTGAACAAGTAATATTGGTAGGCGCAGAGGCTACTGGTGCAGCAGGCACCACTATCTCAGCGGCTCCTATCGTTGGATTTGTTCCAGGACGTGTATACCCACTCTTATCAATGGTAAGGGTAGTTACTGCCTGACCTGCTTGTAGCTGTGTATTACAACTAATCAAGTTGGTGTTAGTTAAATAGTTGGCTGAAACGTTTAAGGAGTTTAATCCTCCATAAGAAGGCTGACGGAAGGAATTCCAGTTGGATGGAGTAAAGTTTCCAAACAAACTATGATAAGCTAAATTGGTAGATCCGGATGGAACAAAATAGTTATTATAGTTATAGGTAACTGAAGTACCTGCGTTGATATAAACCGCATATTGATTTGCACTTCCAGAACCTCCAATTATAAAGTTGTTGTTCCGTACATCGAAATTGTAGTTTGCTCCATCATAGAAACCATAGGCAGTAGCCCCAAAGGTGTTCACTACATTAATAGAATTATAATGAATATCCACGTAGTTTAGCCCTGAAGCAAACATCCCATATAAAACCGCCGTAGCTGTTGGAAGTACGGATATATAGTTATTTCCAATTAGCCCTCTAGCAGAAGAGGTACAGGCATGATTGGCAACTTGAATACCTCTGTTAATGCCTCGGATATCGTTGCCAGTTATTTTATAGGCATTGTTCAGATAGTAGGCATACAATCCATAACTAACACCACTAAAAGTTGTGTTCGCAATATTTAATAGATTGTTTTGAATCAAAGGTGCATCCAGATACTGTAAGTTAGCGGCAACAGTATAAGCATTTGTTACTGAGTTACCCCTGAATATAAAACCTGGTTCATAAGATCCTGTAGAATTACCAGACCAGAATATTCCCATACTACCGAAACGGATTGCATTGTTTTGAATCACATTTGAGGTATCCATCATAGCGTTACTAGAATAAATTACCGCAAAACTTGGATTGGTAGATGTCGTATTAAATCCGATAAGGCGGCAATTCTCAATACGGTTATGGTTAGCCCCATTATTAACTTCTAAACAACGATAGTTATTAGATTGAAGCGTAACACTGCGGAAGGTGATATGATCGGAACCATTTAAATAAAGAGTATTAACCCCACTATTTCCATTTATGATAACGGTAGAAGAATCTCCAGATTGACTTTGGAAAGTAATCGTATTCATAGCACTTGCGCCATTTATCTGAGGCAAGGTGATGGACTCATTATAGGTTCCATTTTGAATCAAGAAGGTTGTGGGTGCACAAACCCCTAAGGACTGTAGGGCTGTAACTGCTGAAGCAAACGTCGAATAATTCCCAGTAGCCCCAATTGTATAGGTACCTGAAAGCGAAGACTGCAAGGTAACTGTCATCCGATCATTCGTAGTATCCATATCCGTTAAATTATTGGGCAAGGATGTCCATACTCTGATTTGATAAGGAGTATTCACTAAAACATTGAAGGTTCCTAATGAAATAGGGGAAGAAGTCCCTTGATAATTCAAAGAGCCCGTCCATGCAAATGGGGTTTGGGTTACTCCATTCACACTCCAGTTAACTGTGGCTGAAGTCAAAGTATTAGTACCTGAATTTTGGATTACCCCTTGAATAGTATTTACCCCAGCACATAACAAACCAGGTAGTACCTGCTGTACCCCAGCATCGTTGGCAACAGGCTTATACTCATCCGCACCAATGGTTACTGGAGTAGTTCTTACTTGTCCATCAATATCAGTAGGTACTACAGTCAATAAGTTTTGACCCACATTTAAGGAGTTATTTAGATGATGGAGATTGGTATTGCTTACGAATGCAGGATCAATATTTACAGAGTTACTTCCTCCATAGCTACCAGAACGTAAGGTCAACCAATCATTAACTCCAAAGTTTCCATAGTTTGACCAATAGGCTATATTATTGGTTCCGGTTGGCCACCAATAATCATTGTAATCAAACACGTTACCAGTTCCGATTGTCACATAAGCGGCATAGTTAGAAGATCCACCCATTCCGTTATTGCGGAAGATATTATTGATAAAGTTTTTGTAAGAACCTGCCGCATCATACAAGGTATAGGAAGTGAAATTGCTTGCACCGGAATAAGTAGTAACAGTATTATGCACATAATCCGCATAGGTACCATTATTCACATATAACCCATACACATTGCCTCCAGCAGCATTTGATGCATTGATGAAGTTATTGGCGATTAATGCTCTTTGAGATCCTGTACCATTTACGAAAGCAAAGAACCCACCATAGTTATTGGTTCGGATATCATTATTCAACACACGCGTAGCATTGAATAAATAATTCCCTTGCATACCATATTGAAGAGCAGAGGTATTATTGGTCATATCAATGCGATTATTGCGAACAATAGGCGCATTCAAATAATCAATCCGCATTCCAATTACCGCTTGATCCAGCATTTGATTGTTTTCAATGATTAACCCTGTTTCATAAGGAACTGAGGTTAATCCCATCCAATAAATTGCTGCAGAACCATATTGCATGAAATTGTTTCTGATGATTGCTCCACTTTCATCTGTAGCAGTAGAAGCGGTATAAATCAACAAGTGAGCGATACTATTCAACGTAGTGTTAAATCCGATAACTCTACAATTTTCAATGGTTAAATATTGAGCACCGTTGGCTACATCAAACACACGACCTTGACCTACATTTTGCACGGTCAGTTTACGGAATCGGATATAATCAGCTCCATTTAAATACACCACAAATGTTCCAGACCCTTGCAGAATGGCAAGCGTACTATCCCCACTTTGACTTTCAAAGGTGATAGTGTTTGTAGCATTCGCACCTAAGATTTGTGGAATTGTGATGGTATCCGTATAGGTACCATTGATCACCTGGAATACCGTGGGTGCACAAACCCCAGAGGATTGTAACGCAGTGACAGCAGCTCTAAAGGATGGGAAGTTTCCACCAGAACCAATGGTGTAAGTTCCGCCCATCGCTGGAGCACCGGTTGCACTACTAGCATCATTGGTTGAATTCCCGTCGGTTTGTCCATTAGGAGAAGCAGATCCTGCCCATGTGGTATAGTTACCTGAAGTGAAATTGAAGGTTCCTACAGTGATAGGTGCAGAATTTACATTTTGCGCTAAACTTCCAGTCCAAGAAAATGGCGTTTGAGCTACTCCATTAATGCTCCAATTGATAGTAGCACTGGTTAAAGTAGCCGTACCATAGTTGGTTAATACCACTTGAACATTGGATGGTCCAGAACATGGAGGCTGACTAACAATAGTAGATATCCCTGCATCATTCGGCAAAGGCTTATATTCATCTGCACCGATGGTAACCGGTGTGGTACGTGTTTGTCCATCAATATCCGCAGCAACCGTAGTGATCAGGTTCACCCCAGCATTTAAAGCATTAGTGTTATGCCTTAAATTGGTTGAGCTCAAGAATTGTGGATCTATGTTTAACGAGTTAGTTCCTCCATAAGCTCCAGCACGGAAGGTATTCCATTGACTGCTAAAGAAGTTACCATAGGATGACCAGTAAGCGATATAACTAGATCCATTGGACCACCAGTAATCATTGTAATCAAACACATTTCCTGCACCTGTAATCACATACGCAACAAAGTTGTTGATTCCACCGGCACTATTATTCCGGAAGATATTATTCTGGAAGGTCTTGAAGGATCCTGCTTGATCATACAAGGTGTAAGAAGTAAATGCGGCGCTTGGATTGGTGGCATTAACCGTATTATGGAAGAAGTCCACATAGGTACCATCCTGATTGTATAATCCATAGATAGTTGTTCCAGAAGGATGAATAACATTAAAGAAGTTATTGGCCACCAAAGCCCTTTGGGTGCTGGTTCCATTTAGGAATACAAAATATCCACCAAAGGTTTTTACTCTCACATCATTTGCAATAATCCGGGTATTGTTATACAAGAATTGACAATAAATACCATATTGATTGGTAGAACCATTTGACATCATATCAATATAGTTGTTCCGAATGATGGGTGCATTTTGATAATTCAAATACACTCCATAGGTAGATTGATCCAAAATCCGGTTATTTTCTATCACCACCCCTGATTCATAAGGTGCAGAACTAAATCCAGCCCAAAAGATTCCCGCTGAACCAAATTGGATATAGTTGTTTCGGATTTCAGTTCCTGACTCATTAGAAGAACTGGATGCTTTATAAATCAAATAGAAACTTGAACTACCGGATGTTGTATTAAAGCCTAAAATTCTGCAATTCTCAATTCGATTAAACTGAGCTGAATTCGCAAAATCAAATACTCTTCCAGAACCTGTGTTTTGAATTGTCATTTTCCGGAATCGGAAGTGATCTCCACCATTCAGATATACAACATAAGTACTAGCACCTTGCAAGGTTACTAGAGAAGAGTCTCCAGATTGACTTTGGAAGGTAATGGTATTAATGGAGTTCGCGCCAGAGATTTGAGGTAGAATTAAGGTCTCTGTATAAGATCCATTTAAAACTTGGAAGGTAACTGGTGCACATACCCCAAAGGTTTGTAATGCTGTTATTGCACTTGCAAATGTTGGATACGTACCACCACTTCCTATTGTATAAGTACCACCCAATGCGGCTAGGGTATTGATAGATAACTGATCATTAGAAAGATCACCATCTATACCACCGTTAGGGCTAGCAGTTGCAGCCGTAATTGTATAAGCTGTTCCTTGAACAAATGTGAAGGTTCCTATGGATACTGGTGTTACTGTGGAACCTTGGTTAATTGAACCTGTCCAACTGAAAGGAGTCTGAGAAACCCCGTTTACACTCCAGTTAATAATAGCACTCGTAAGCGGAGAAGTACCAAAACTTGAAATACTAACCTGAATTGTGGATACCCCTGAACAAGGAGGAAGACCTACAATTGCGGATATAGATGCATCGTTCGGCACTGGTTTGTATTCATCCGCACCAATTGTAACCGGATTGGTACGTGTGGTACCATCGATATCCGTATTAACAGTAGTTAACAAATTCGTACCTGCATTAAGTGCGTTGTTAAACGTTCTTAAATTGGTGGAACTGAGGAACTGAGGATTGATATTTATGGAGTTTGCTCCTCCATAAGTGCTGTTTCTGAAACTAGTCCATTGACCCGTTGTGAAGGTACCAAAACTTGACCAAAAGGCTAAATTAGTGGTTCCTGGCAACCAAAAGTAATCATTGAAGTTATATTGGTTCCCAGAGCCAACACTCACATAGACCACGTAATTATTAATTCCAGCCAGACTATTATTTCTAAAGATGTTATTGAAATAATTTTTGAAAGAACCACCGATATCATATAATGCGTAGGAAGCCGATGTAGTTACAGGATTCGTTGTGGTTACAGAATTATGGAAATAATCTACGTATGTTCCATTGGCGTCATACAAACCATATAATGTTGATCCAGTGGGGTGTGTAACATTAAAGAAGTTATTCGCAACCAAAGCGCGTTGTCCTAAAACTCCTATTGTAGAAGTAAAATAGCCTCCAAAATTCTTGGCTCTGAAGTCATTTGCCAATATTCGGGTGCTATTATAAAGATTTTGGGTAAAAATCCCATATTGGTTATTAGATGCATTTGCTGTTAAATCAACAAAGTTATTCCGCACAATTGCCCCATTCATAAAGGTCAAATAGACTCCATAATTACTTTGTTCGGTAACTCTATTGTTTTCTATGATCATACCCGGCTCATAAGGAGCGGAACTAAACCCTGCCCAGTAAACACCTGATGAACCAAACTGCATTACGTTATTCCGAATCTCGGTTCCCGCCTCGCTGGTACTACTTGACCCTTTAATGATCAAGGCAAACGAGGTACTTGTTGAGGTAGTATTAAATCCTATAATCTGACAATTTTCAATCCGATTAAACTGAGCAGAATTCGCAAACAAGAATACCTGACCTGATCCTGTGTTCTGAACGGTCAACTTACGGAATCGAACATGATCCGCACCATTCAAGTAAACAACAAAGGAGTTAGGGCTTTGCAAACTAACCAAAGTTGAATCTCCGCCTAAACTCTGGAAGGTTATTGTATTGATTGAATTAGTACCAGATATTTGGGGTAAAGTGATAGACTCATTGTAAGTTCCATTGGCGACTAGGAAGGTAGTAGGTGCACACACCCCAAAGGTTTGAAGTGCATTAACAGCAGCGGTAAAGGTGGCATAGTTTCCTCCTGAACCGATAGTATAAGTTCCTCCCAATGCCGGAGCAGTATTGATACTACTCATATCATTGGTAAGATTGCCATCTGTTCCTCCATTAGGATTACTGGTCCAAACCGATAAAGCATAATTATTACCTGAAATGTAGTTAAAGGTACCTACTGTGATAGGAGATAAGGTTCCTCCTTGTGAAATGGAACCTGTCCAGCTAAATGGAGTTTGAGTAATTCCATTAACACTCCAATTTAAGGTTGCACTAGTTAAAGTAGTAATACCATAACTTGCCAAACTAACTTGAATATTACCTACTCCCGCACAAGGAGGGATATTCAATATTGCAGTTACTGCGGCATCATTCGCCATAGGCTTGTACTCATCCGCACCAATAGTAACTGGGGTGGTACGAAGCACACCATCAATATCCCGATTTACAGTAGAAATTAAATTTGTACCTGCATTCAGAGAATTATTTGCATGACGGAGATTAGTAGTACTGATAAATTGTGGATCAATGTTAAGGGAATTGGCTCCTCCATAAGTAGAACTCCTAAAGGTAGTCCACTGGGAGGT